>DATNLN010000028.1:0-8390 GCA_035602855.1 Candidatus Acidiferrales bacterium | reverse complement strand
CGTCTGACACTGGTGAAAAAGAAATATGACCCGACAGGATTGTTCTTTGTGCATAACGGCGTCGGCTCAGAAGAATGGAGCGGCGACGGTTTCACTAGGCACTAAACCGGACGTAGCGACTGTCAACTGTTGTAATCAGGCGATAGCGCTCACGACCTGGACGGTCTGAAGCGATACTTCGTCAGACGACTCGAGAAACTAGGGCACAAGGTGACTCTAGTGCCGATCAAAGCCGCTTAAATGTTTTCGAGGGAGAAGGCCGTTCTCCAGCGCGATGCGATACGCTCCGGGCTGACTCCCGCTTGGCCCAAGTTTTCAGTCCCCAGCGGTGATAGTCGCTTACCAGGGCTAGAAACGCAAAAAAAGAGCAGCCGAACAAACCGGGCCAAAACCAGTACCCCGGCACGCCACGCCGAGCAGTCCAAAAGAACTGATTTACCGGGGACGGGTAAGCCCAGTCGAGTGAATTTCGGAGCAAGAACGCCGCAGTCCCCAGGATCGCGAACAGAATGCCGGAAAGTTTCAGGCTTTCGTGCCACAGGTGCCGACGAATCTCGTCGGAGTTGAAGAGCGCAGAGAGGCGCATCACAACAGGATCATCACCTGTATCAACATAGCTGTGCTCGGCAACGGGACTCCCCCGATAGATCCTAAAACGTCTCCGGGCAAACAAGGCCGACAAGAAAAGAGCGATAAGAGTTGGGCAAACCCACGGACCCAAAAGGTATAAGAAACCGTTGTGATCGGGACCATAGAGGAAGAGAGCCATGCCCCCTATGAGGGCAGTCTTCCCAACGGCGCCCGTCATTTGCGCAGAATTCACCATCCACGGCGAAATTTTTCGAGCTAGCTCGGGAGCGAGTATCGCCTTATTTGTGGCACGCATTCTTGCTTCTTCACGGCAAAATCACTAACGCTTTTCCTCCGGACCCCTTAACGACTCTGCTGTCCAAAAGCGGTTGCCCTTGCTTGTCGTTTTGCGACTTACGATTCGCCACCTATTCTTCAGCCTGCTCCATCGAGAAATTCAGCACTTCGGCGACGAACTTGGCTTTCACTTCATCCTCAGTCTCTGAGCGCATCGCGCTCACGAAGCGAGTTGGCGATTGCCTCAAGCCGTGCCTTAGCGTTGCCCTTCTTTTTTTTTCGGCGTGGGTGCTGGCGTCGGCGGATTCTCGTCAAAGTTATGCCCCGCGCCTTGAGCATCCGGCTCGTCAAGTATTCGCAGGTGAGTCTCAGCGAGTCACCCAGCTATTGCTGGCCCAGTTCAGCGCCGGCGTCGCCGAACTTCTTTTGGATCTCCTTTTGCACCTCGGGATCGAAGTCGGTTATATCGAACAACCGGCGGACTTCGACCATTTCGTTATCCGAGCCGGGGATGCGGGAGGCCCATTCGAGCGCCTCTTCGCGCGACTTCACCTGAATGATCCAGAAGCCGCCGACCACTTCTTTCGTTTCGGGAAACGGTCCGTCGGTGACTTTCGACTTTCCGCCTTTGAAGGTGACGCGCGCGCTCATCGTCGCGGGCGGGGTCAGCCCGTCAAGCGCGAGCAGCACGCCGGCTTTCCCTAGCTCCTCGTTGTACGCGCCCATTTTCTCCATGTCTTTCATATTGGGTACAAAGCCGGCTTTTGCGGTTTCGTATTCTTTCGGAAACATGATCATCATGAAACGCATGGTGTTCTCCTTGAGTGTTGTGCGAACCGTATCGGGGCCGCTACTTTATATATGAGCTTGGACCGCACCTGGCCTGGAAAGTTGCCAGGCGCCGGGTGCGCGGCGCGGCTCCACTTACTAGTCGAACGGGCCGGACGGGAATCGACAAACAGCTTAATGTTTTTTCGTGTGGCCGAGGATGCTGGAAACAGGCATTTGGCTTTAGGACGGGAGGTGGTGATTCCGGAACTGGAAACGTAGCGGATGTGGCTGCGGGCCGGTACGGCTAGAGGACCCGTCGTAACCGTCAGGAAGATAAATAGCAACCAAATAGTGAGGCATGATTTTCTCCTTTTCCTGTACCGTCTTCGGGCCGGGCGGTTGCCCTGCCTTGCGCCGGTAGCGGTTAGTTTCCGATGAGAGTTGCGGGTAATCAGCAGTTGACCTATTCCCGAAAGAACACTAGATTCTGACAAACTTGAGAGCCCACCACTTTGCGAAAATTGGGGACCCTGCTAGCGACAGTCGCCGTCCTGCTAATCACCGCAGTTGCCAGCGGCACCTCCACTGCGGCCAGCGAGTCCGACAAAATCGCAAAATCAGTAACGATTTACCGGGACACGTACGGCGTGCCGCACGTCTACGGTCCAACCGATGCGAGCGTGGTTTTCGGATTCCCATACGCGCAAGCGGAAGACAATTTCCCCCAGATCGAGGAAAACTATATTCGTGCTTTGGGTCGCGCCTCCGAGATTTATGGAGAGAATAGCGTTGGGACATATAACGGGGCGAGCCTGGGCGACGATGTCCTTGTCAAGATGCTGGAGATTCCCCGGCTTTCGATTGCCGAGTACGAGCGAGCCAGCGCACGCACACGTGAGCTGTGCGATGCCGTCGCCAACGGACTGAACTTTTACCTTGCGCGAAATCCGGCAGTCAAACCAAGGCTCATCACCCATTTTGAGCCTTGGTACGTGCTCGCGCTGGTTCGCTTCAAACGCTATGCGGACGCGTTCTCCGACCTTACCGACATTGACCAAAAAGAGCTTCTGCTGGCGCCGCCCAGTACCGCACCAGCCAAAGAATCGAACGTGTGGGCGATCGGCCCCGAAAAAAGCACGGCGGGCCATGCCATGCTCTTTATTAACCCTCATGATCCGTTCCTCGGCGTGAGCCAGTTCTACGAAGGGCATCTCCACAGTGAAGATGGGTGGGATCTTTCCGGAGCGACATTTTTCGGCTGGCCCTTTCCTCACCTCGGCCACAACCGGTATTTGGGATGGAGCCAAACGAATAACGTTCCGAACATTGCAAGCGTCTATGAGGAAGTCTTTGACGACCCAGCCCACTCACTGGCGTACCGGTACGGCAGCGGCTATCGCACTGCAATTGAATGGACCGACGAGATCAAAATCAAAACCTCTTCCGGATTCTCCACACGGAAGTTGATCCTCCGCAAAACGCACCACGGTCCAATCGTCGCCATAAGAAACGACAAGCTCTTGGCGGTTAAATTAGCGAAACTCGAAGAGGGTGGAATCCTCGATGAGATGTATGAGATGGGCAAGGCACGATCGTTTGCGGAGTTCAAGAAGGCTATGGCACGCCTTGCGCTTCCTTTCTTGAACACGATTTATGCCGACCGTGAGGGAAACATCTTCTTCGTCTATAATGAAGCGCTCGCTCGGCGTTCTACGAAGTTCGATTGGACAAAGCCGGTCGACGGCAGCAACCCAGAGACAGAGTGGCAAGGTTACCACTCGCTCGATGAACTTCCACAGATGTCAAATCCGCGAAGCGGCTTCCTCGAAAGCTGCAACTCTTCTCCTTTTCTCGTGACAGCGGGCGATAACCTCGTCCAGTCGAACTATCCTGCTTACATGATCGGTGCGGGGGACACAGACACGGCTCGCTCGCGGCGGTCTCAAGATCTGCTGCTTGGAAAAGCAAAATTCACGTTCGACGAATGGAGTCGAGCGGCGTTCGATACAAGGATCCGCGCTGCTGACGTCGAAATGCCACTTCTGATCACCGATTGGGAAGCTCTACAACAATCGGACCCGTCGCGCGCCGCCAGCCTAGCAGCGCCGCTCAGCGAATTGAGAAATTGGGATCACGTAAGTACGACAAGCTCAGTGGCCATGGCCCTGTTCAGCCAATGGCATCTGGAAGCTCACCGGCAAGCTTACGAACCGCCATATCCCACGGTTGAAGCGGGGGATCTCACGAAGGGCGTGACCAGGATGGGAGCGCTCGAGGCTGCCGTGGGCGATCTTGAGCACGACTTCGGAACGTGGCATGTGGCATGGGGCGACGTTAACCGCCTGCAGCGCATCACGGCCGAAGAGACGTACAGCGACAATAAACCGAGTCTGGCGGTTGCGGGTGCCTCGGGTTCGCTTGGAGTTATATTTGATTTTGAGACTGACAACTCCGACGTAAAAGGCCAGAAGAACCGGTACGGATGGTTTGGCGATTCCTTCGTCAGCGTGGTCGAATTCGCGCCAGAGGTACGCGCGCGGTCCGTCCTTGTGTTTGGCGAAAGCGGCGATCCTAAGTCTCCTCATTACTTCGATCAGGCGCAGCTTTATGCTCAAGGTGAGTTCAAAACAGCTTGGTTCACTCTCAAGGAGATCAAAGCGCACCTTGAACGTTCTTATCATCCGGGCGCGGACTAGGCGTTAAGACCCGGTAAGCCTCAACCAGGATCCAGACGCCCAGTAGCTGCTGACGCATGATCGGAAATCAAATGGCTGGCTCTGTCTGTGCTGTCCCGCTTTTCGCATCAAGCTAAGACGGCTGTGCGGTGGGGGTTACTGTTATTAGAACAGACTTCCTTGGATTTCAAGTTCCACACCGCCGAGCATAGGTCCACGCACGAACTTGCAGACTTCGACCAGGATTTCAGACGATTCAGAGGGCAGTTTCGCCCCAGCCTATCCCCTCTCCCGTCAAAGCTGCGGCGGAAAGAACCGCCAACTTCCCTGCCGCGCAAGCTTGCTGCACGTTCAGGCGACTTCCGCTCTCTGATAGTTCCGATTCAATTCCGCCACGATTCCCTCTCCCTGCAGATACACGAAATATTCTCCACCAGAGATTGCCGCCAGGCGCCCCATGCGGCTCTTCGCCTCGACCAACCCGTCCACGGTCGTGATCCAAAGCGTGTTTCCGTTTGGCAGCCTCTTGAATATGTCGAACCTGTAATTCATCACTGCCTCCTCACGCTGTTCGAAGGGCACTGCCAACCATGGCACGCATTTCAATGTCCGTTCGCAGCCTCAATAATTACTCCCATTCCGTCAATCACTTCGGCCTCGAAGGTCCTTCACGCGGCCCTCAGGCCGTATAAAACCGCCGAGTATTTTCTTCGGCTACACGAGCAAAATATTCCATCCGCGGCCCCATGCCCATAAGGTAAGTTCCCTACGCCTCTAAAGACTTCGCCGTATCGCCTCCATTCGTACCGCCGCGTACGATTGCAGCAGTCGCAAGTATTCATACGAGGTGACGCCGATGCACATTTCCAATTTCCGCCGCGCGCTTCAGTCGCTCGGACTTTCCACTTGTTTCGCGCTAGCCGCAGCTCTGTTCGTGATCCCAGCAGCGCCGCCCACCGCGTCGGCGCAGGTCGTTCTCTCTGTATCGATCGCTCCGCCAGTCCTCCCTGTTTACACGCAGCCCATTTGCCCCGGCGACGGCTACCTCTGGACGCCCGGCTACTGGAGCTACAGCGACGACGGCGGATACTTTTGGGTTCCCGGCACATGGGTCGAACCGCCGACGGTTGGTCTGCTCTGGACCCCTGGCTATTGGGGCTGGACTAACGGCGCGTATCTCTGGAACGCGGGCTACTGGGGACCAGAAGTCGGCTTCTACGGCGGCATCAACTACGGCTTTGGCTATGTCGGCACCGGTTACCTCGGCGGCCGCTGGACCGACGGTCACTTTTTCTATAACACGCGGGTGAACAATGTAAACGTGAACGTCATTCATAACGTCTACTCGAGAACCGTCGTCGTCCACAATTCACACGTCAGCTTTAATGGCGGCCATGGCGGCATCGACGCGCGCCCCACCGCCGCGCAAGAAAGATTCGCACACGAACAGCACACTGCGCCCACCGAGGTGCAAGAGCGGCACGTCACCGAAGCGCGCTCCGACCGCAACCAATTTGCCTCCGCCAATCACGGACGACCGGCGGTAGTCGCAACCGCGCGGCCCGGCGAATTCAAAGGGCCCGGCGTAGTTCAGGCCAAAGCCTCCGCGTCGGAACGCATTGGCAACTCGCGCACGGAAAGCAGATCCGAAGCCAAGCCTCGCACCGAACCTGCGGCGCGTACGGAGAGCAAAACGCGGACCGAGCCGAAGACCGAGACTGCGCGCGAACCCAGGACGGATGCGACACCGAAGACCGAATCAAAGCCGGCTACGACGCGCGAGCCCAAAACCGAAGCTAAGCCGAAGACAGAAGCGAAGCCTGCAATAACGCGTGAACCGAAGACCGAGGCTAAACCGAAGACGGAATCGAAACCTGCGGCAACGCGTGAGCCAAAACCGGAAGCGAAGCCTAAGACAGAATCAAAACCGGCCGCAACGCGTGAACCCAAAACCGAAGCCAAGCCGAAGGCAGAACCAAAACCGGCGGCAACTCATGAAGCAAAGCCTGCCAAATCCGAATCGAAGCCGGCCGCAACGCACGAGCCGAAACCCGAAGCTAAGCCGAAAGCAGAACCAAAACCAGCGGCGACGCGGGAGCCAAAGCCGGAAGCCAAACCTGCAGCGAAACCCGAATCAGCGCCTAAGCCTGCGGCCACGCACGAAACAAAGCCGCCTGCGCAACACGAATCGGCTCCTGCGCACGAGGAAAAGCCCAAGCACTAGCTCAGGCGCAAGGCCAACGGCGGCGCGCGCGCACTGCACATCGCAGCGGGTGCGCCGCAAAGCACACCGCGGTGCGCGGGTCGCTAATTCTGCGCCAATTTTTTCCGCGCCGAAACAAATAGCGATATCGCTAGCAGCGCAAACAGCAGCACGCCTACCTGCGGGGCGCTGCTGATCGCTGGGAATTTTTCGCCCAGGGCAAACATCTTCGCGGGCCAGGGCAAATGCAAAATCACCCCGAGCCAATGCGGCACGTGCTTGCTCAATTCCGGATCCTGCAGCAAGTTCAGTACGATCGCCAGCAGCCCGAACACGCCGCCTGCGGCGATCAATCCGCTGGCGTAGAGTGAGCCGGGGCTTACTTCGCTTTCCGCGTCGCTTTTTTTCTCCAGGCCCTGCTCCGCCAACCAGCGCACCAAGCCGCCCGCGAACATCGCCATCGTCGTCGCAATCGATAAGTACGACCCCACCGCGAACGGCAGCGAACGCACTCCCAGCAACTCCACAGCGATCACCAAAAACACGCCGAGAAAAACCAGCCGCCACGGCAGCCGCTGATTCAAAATTCCGCTGATCACCGTCGCCATCAACCGCGCCTGCGGAGCCGCCGCCTGATCGCTGCCAATACCCTGCACCCACTGCACTTCAATCTGCCGCGTAGACGGATCGTACAAATATTTTCCGTCCGGCACTTCGTGCGAACCCAGCGCATTCACCAGCGTGTAAGTTTTCCCGTTGTAAACATAGTCGCGCTCCTGCACGTCCACGCCAGGCTGCAGATGATCAATATCCAGTGCAATCTGCACCGGTTTGTATTGCGCCAGCCCAATGTTCATCAAAATTAACGTCCCGCCAATCGCAAACGATGAAACCATCACGCCGATCACCAGCGCCACCTGCTGCCAGTAAGGCGTTGCGCCCACCAGGTAACCCGTCTTCAAATCCTGCGAAGTCGCGCCCGCAATCGCCGAGGCGATGCACACTACGCCGCCGATCGTCAGCGCCAACACCTGATAAGGCGTCGAGGTCCAGTGGATCACCAGGAACACCGCGCAAGTGGCCATCAGAGTCGCAATCGTCATGCCGCTGATCGGATTCGACGAATTCCCAATCAATCCGCTGATGCGCGACGCGACCGTCACGAACAAAAACCCAAACAGCACCACAAACAGCGCCGCCAGCAAATCCGAAAACCCGCTGGTCATTGCTCCCGGGATCGGCTTGAATTTCAGCAGTGCCCACATCATCGCCACAATCACTGCCGATCCAATCAGCACCACGCGCATGGACATATCGCGTTCCGTGCGATCCACGGCCGCCACCGACGCCGCCGCTTGCTTCGCGCGAATATCCTTAATTCCGGCCGTCAGCGCCGAATAAATCGTTGGCAAAGTCTTGATCAACGTGATCAGCCCTGAAGCAGCCACCGCCCCCGCGCCAATCGAACGAATGTAGCTGCTATAAAGTTGATCGGAGGTCATCTGCCCGATTGGAATCGTCGAGGGATACAACGCCACGTTCCCCGAAAGCGATCCGAAAAATTTGATCGCGGGCATAATCACCAGCCAGGAAATCACGCCGCCCGCGAACAACGTCCCTGAAACCCTCGGCCCGATGATGTAACCCACTCCCAAATACTCCGAAGTGATGTTCGCGCGAAAAGATGCGCCCGGCAGCCATTTCGGTTGATACTCCGGCTGCGACGGCCACATGTGCAGCGTGTTCATCGCAAATGTGTAAATGCCGCCCAGCCCCAATCCCCAGAACACCCGCCCCGCAAACGATCCGCCGCGCTCCCCTGCCACCAGCACGTCCGCGCAAGCTGTGCCCTCGGGAAAAGTCAGATTGCCGTG
>DATNLN010000027.1:0-22945 GCA_035602855.1 Candidatus Acidiferrales bacterium | reverse complement strand
TTGAGGCCTCCGCCCAGAGGTTGTTTGGTTGGCACGCGGAGCCTGGAGCGCTCAAGCGGCTGACGCCGCCGTGGGAAAAGATTGAGATTATCGAAGGCGCCGAGGGGATTCGCGACGGCGACCGCGGGTCGATGTGGGTATACATTGGGCCGTTCCGAGTGCGCTGGAGTTTCGTGCATTCTGACTACATCGAGGGGCAAAAGTTCCGCGACGTGCAGACGGCGGGGCCTTTTCGTCGCTGGGAGCATACGCATTTATTTGTGGCGGAGGGGGCGGAGGCGTGCCGCTTGGAGGACCGGATCGAGTACGAGCTGCCGTTTGGCAGCTTGGGAAATTTCTTTGCAGGGTGGATGGTGCGGAGGAAACTCGCGCGGGTATTCGCATTCCGGCATCGCGTGACGGCCGAGGCCATGCGGGTCCCAAGCAGCGCTGGCGGAGGAATGGAGGATGCGGTAGGGAGATGTGGGGGCTGAAAGCGAGTCCATACGGTCGCGTATGGTCGCGCTGGTTGCATATTTACATTCGTTTGGCGAAAGCGATTCCGCGCGTGGGGGAATTGGGTGTACATTCTAAGTGTAAGCGAACCGCGCCTAGAAATATTTTGCGCCTCGAAAGGGTCCGGCGATGAATCCGACCAAACCAGGATCGGTGGTGAGCAATGAAAGTGCCGCTGAGACGCGCCGCGAGACGCTGAGCGTTACCGACAACCGCACGGGCCGGCAGTTTGAGCTGCCGATCACGAACGAAACGATACGGGCGCTGGATTTGCGTCCGATGAAAGTGCACGACGGGGATTTTGGCATGATGGGTTACGACCCGGCGTTCACGAACACGGCATCGTGCTCGAGCAAGATTACCTATATAGACGGCGACAAGGGAATACTGCGCTACCGCGGCTATGCGATCGAAGAGCTGGCGGAAAAAAGCACATTCATCGAGACGGCCTACCTGATTCTGTACGGCGAGCTTCCCACGAAAACGCAGTTGGGGAATTGGGCGTACAACATCACGCATCACACCTTCATTCACGAGAGCATCAAGAAATTCATTGACGGTTTTCATTACGACGCGCACCCGATGGGGATGCTGATCTCGACGGTGGCGGCGCTTTCGACTTTTTATCCGGATGCGAAGGATATTTTCAATCCGGATTCGCGGCGCAAACAGACGTACCGGCTGATCGGGAAGATGCCGACCTTGGCGGCGTTCGCTTACCGGCACACTTTAGGAATGCCGTTTGCTTATCCGGACAACGATCTGAGTTATTGCGGGAATTTCCTGAATATGCTGTTTCGGACGACGGAATTGAAATACCGGCCGAATCCGACGCTGGAACGCGCGCTGGACATTTTGTTTATTTTGCACGCGGACCACGAACAGAATTGTTCTTCGACGGCGATGCGCGTGGTGGGCAGTTCGCACGTGGATCCGTATTCGGCGACGGCTGCGGCGACGGCGGCTCTGTACGGACCGTTGCATGGAGGAGCGAATGAAGCGGTGCTGCGCATGCTGCTGGAGATCGGGTCGATCAACAACATTCCTGCCTACATCAAGAGCGTGAAGGCGGGAGAGAAGTTGCTGATGGGATTCGGGCATCGCGTCTACAAGAATTACGATCCACGGGCGCGGATTGTGAAGCACATCGCCTATGAAGTTTTCGATGTGATGGGGAAAAACCCGCTGATTGAGATTGCGCTGGAATGCGAGCGGATCGCGCTGGAGGACGAGTATTTTGTGAAACGCAAGCTGTATCCCAATGTGGACTTCTATACCGGGTTGATTTACCAATCCATGGGATTTCCGACGACGATGTTTCCGGTGTTGTTTGCAATCCCGCGGACCGCGGGGTGGATTGCGCAGTGGGAAGAGATGCTGTTGGACCCGGAGCAGAAGATCTCGCGGCCGCGGCAGGTTTATTTGGGCGCGGATTTGCGGGGGTATGTGCCGCTGGATAACCGCAAGTAAAGCCACCGGCTCCTGATGCGTGATTCGTCGCGAGAAACACCTTCTTAAGAACGACGAATTCTCACCTTTTACCGCCCCCGACTGACAAAAAATGGCGAGTCGCGCGGCTGGATTTTGCTGTATAGTTCGGTCCGCCTGATGTTTTCTGCGCATGGCTCCTCCCCGGAGCCTATAGCGGAATAGTGATTGCATCTGGCGGGATTCTCTGGCAAAACACTCTATCGCCCCCGGGGGGCAATCCTGATGGACATTTCAACGCGCCAGTCTGGAACTGCCACGATTGTGGATGTGGTTGGCGACATCACCCTTTACAACTCGCCGCAGGTCCGCAAAGTGCTGCTGGAACTTCTGAAGGACAAGAAAGCGCCGCGCGTGATCGTGAACCTGGAGCGGGTGCGCTATATCGACAGCGCGGGCGTCGCGTCGCTGGTCGAGGGATTGAAGCTTTCGCGGGACTTGAAGAGCACGTTCGCCTTATTCGGGTTGAGCCGGACGGCCCGGGAAGTGCTGGAGTTGACTCGGCTGATCAAAGTTTTTGAGGTATATAACAACGAAGAAGAAGCGTTGCGCGGCGGCAGCACGAACGTCGCACCCGCGCGATAGGATTTCGGGCGGTCTTGGCGCGGATTGGGATGTAAGGTTTCACCCGTCTCGACTCACTAATGCCACTCACAGAAACTATTGGCGCGGCCACTTTAGATGGTTTGGCGTACGTAGGCGGCTTGGCGCGACTGATCGGCGGCGCGATCCGTGCCATCTTCATCCTTCCTTTTCAGGGCAAGAAATTCCACGTCGGCCGCGCAATCCATCAGGCGATGTCCGTCGGAGTGGAAGCGCTGCCGATCACTTCGCTGATTTCGTTTTTCGTGGGGACGATTCTGGCGGTGAACGCTGCGTATGAGCTGCGCAAACTGGGCGCGCTGCATTTCGTTGCGAGCGGGGTGGCGATCGCGATCACGCGCGAGCTGGGGCCGTTGATGACGGCGATCGTGGTGATTGGGCGGTCGGGGTCGGCGTTCGCGGCCGAAATCGGCACCATGAAGGTGAACGAAGAGATTGACGCGATGGAGACGATGGCGCTCGAGCCGGTGCAGTTTCTGGTGGCGCCGAAATTTCTAGCCATGGTGCTGATGGTGCCCTGCCTGACGTGTTGGGCGGATTTCATGGGAGTGATGGGCGGCGGCGTGTTTGGAGTTACCAGCGCGGGTTTTACCTGGGGCAGCTACATTCAAGCCACCCTGGACGCGCTGCTCGAGCGCGACATCATGACGGGCCTGGTGAAGGCCGCGATGTTCGGGCTGGTGATCACGGCGGTGGGCTGCCAGGAGGGGTTTTCGACCGGGCTGGGATCGGAGCAGGTGGGGCGTTCGACGACATCGGCGGTGGTGAAATCCATTTTTATGGTGGTAATGGTGGATCTGATTTTCACGACAATTTTCTACGTGACCTCGCCACGGTAAATTTATGAGCCCTAATCCCACGCCCAAGTCGAGCGCGACGCCTTCGGCGATATCCGTGCGGAACCTGCGGGTGAAGTACGGCGAGCGCGAGATTTTGCATGGGATTAATTTTGAAGTGCCTGCCGGAGAGACGATGGTGATACTGGGCGGGTCCGGTTCGGGGAAGAGCACGCTGCTGCGCACGCTGGTGGGACTCGAGCAGCCCAGTTCGGGCGAGATTTGGATTCAGAATAAGGATTTCGCGTCGATTTCGGATGACGAGCGCGACCAGTTATTGAAGAAGATGGGAATGTCGTTCCAGGGCGGGGCGCTGTTTGGGTCCATGACGGTGGGGGAAAATGTGGCGTTGCCCTTGCAGGAACACACGAACCTGGACGAATCCACGATAGAAATCATGGTCCGATTGAAGCTGGACCAAGTGGGGCTCTCCGGATTCGAGAATTATATGCCGGCGCAATTGAGCGGCGGGATGAAGAAGCGGGCGGCGATCGCGCGGGCGCTGGCGATGGACCCGGAGATATTGTTTTTCGACGAACCTTCGGCGGGGCTGGACCCGATCATTGCGGCGGGGATTGACGAACTGATATTGAAATTGAAGAAAGCGTTTCGCATATCGATTGTGGTGGTGACGCACGAGCTGGCGAGCGCATTTTTGATTGCGGACCGGATGATTCTGCTAGACAAGGGCGTGATCGTGGCGAACGACACGGTCGCGGAAATGCAGAAGAGCCTGCAGCCGCGCGTGCGGCAGTTTCTGGACCGGGTGCCGGAACCGGAGCTCACCGGAGAGATTGATTATCTGCAAATGCTGACTGGGGACGTACCGCCAGAGCGTCAATAGGACCGCTCTGCTGCGGGTTTGCTGGACTGGCTAAGCAGGAAGCTCGTGATATACTCCCCCGCAATCGAGGGGCCGCTGCGCGACACACCGCGCAGAAATGGTTGAGGATACGGATGGAATCGAAGCGCGAGCAAGCCTACGTCGGACTGTTTGTGTTGGTGGTGGCGGCGTTGCTGATTGCCACCGTGTTTGCGCTCTCCGGAACGCTGGACAAAGCGGATACACCCTACCACGCTTATTTCAAGAATGCCGGGGGATTGGGACCGGGAGCGGAAGTACGGTACTTGAACGGGCCTCCTGTGGGACGCGTAAGCAAAGTGCAATTTGATCCGCAAGACCCCACGCGGATGAAAGTGGATTTCACGGCGAAGCCGAATATTCCGGTGAAGACGGACAGCACGGTGCTGGTCACGAGCACCAGCCCGCTGGGCGAAAATTTCCTGGAAATTCTGGCTGGTTCGGCGGCGGCGCCACGAGCGCAGCGCGATGCGGTGCTGAAATCGAAAGAACCGACCAGTTTTTCGGACCTTGCCGACAAGATCAACGAGCTGACACCGGCCGCCAATGAGTTGCTGAAGAATCTGAATTCGCGAGTGGTGGAGCTGAAAGTTACCATGGACCGGGTGAATGACCTGCTGAACGATCAGAACCGCGCGAATATTTCCGCGAGCCTGAGCCACGTGCGCGGCATGCTCGAAGAGGACCGGCCGTTGGTGCACTCGACGCTGAATCATATCAATGACGCGACGGCCAATCTGAAACCGGTGATCGCGAGCTTCCAGAAGACTTCGGACCAGGCGGATGAGACGCTGCAGCATCTGGACGGGATGCTGACGGAAAATCGCGCGGACATTCGGCAGGCGATTATCGACCTGCGCAAGGCGCTGGTGAACGTGAATTCGATCGTGGCGTCGTTGAATGATACGGTGACGAACAATTCGGAAAATCTGGACGAGATTATCGATAACCTGCGTCACGTAACCGAGAATCTGAATTCGTTCACCGAGTCCATCAAGACGCGGCCCTATTCGATACTGCGCGCGGCCGATCCCAAGACACACGAGCCGGGGTCAGCGCTGCCGAAATAGCGGGACGAGCCAGACGAACGGGAGCAGCCGAACAGTTCGATTGCAGCAACAGACCGGCAACGACGCGAAGAAGCAACGCGAGAAGGAGCGAAGAGTGTTGAGCCGTCGCACGCAATTTAGCGCACTGCTGTTGCTGACGATTCTGCTGGCCGGATGCGGCGCGGCGCGCCCCGTCAAATATTATGTGCTGGATGCGAACCCCGCAGCGGCGAATTCCGCAGCGGCGCAGCTACCCGTGTCGCTGCTGGTGGGGCGATTGACGGCCTCGCATCTTTATCATGACGACCGGTTGGTGTACGGATCGGGCCCGGTGCAGCTGGGTACGTACGAGTACGATCGCTGGGCGGAACCCGCGGCGGACATGGTGCAGGACATGCTGGTGACGGTGCTGCGGACTTCTGGACAATACCGGGCAGTGTCTAAAGTTACCAGCAATGTGCGCGGCCAGTACGTGGTGCGGGGGCACTTGTATGCGATGTACGGCGTGGACCAGCCGGAGTTGGTGGCGCGTTTCACCATTCAGCTGGAGTTGTACGATCCGGCGATGCATACGACGGTTTGGAGCCAGATCTATACGCACGACGAACCGGTGGCGGCGAAGAACGTGCCGGCGATCGTCGAGGCGATGGATAAGAACGTGACGGCGGGATTGCAGCAACTTTCAGCGGGGATTGCACAGTATTTTGTCAGTCATCCGCCGCAGCAAGCTGAGCCGGGGAAGTGATTTGACAGCCGGCTTCACGGCTGCAAAATCCTACTGCGGCGGCTGAAGCCGCACAGACCCTGCCCGGTTTACGGCGCCTTTGAAGCCACGACGTACAAAGATTATCTTCCTCCCGAACGCAGTTCTCACACTTTCACCTCAGCCAATCGAAATCGGAGGGTTGCTGCGTTTAGAGTGGCGCGCCGAACTGCGCCTCTAGGAATTCAAAAACGCTAGAGGCCGGAGCCCCGCAACGCACAAACCGAAGCGCGGGTACCCGCTTGCAGTGATACATCCGGGACCGCTCATACAGTCAGCTCGAACCGGGACGGGCGGGGTGTTTCACTTCGGAGCAGCATTCAAGTTTTTTGCGATTCTTCCGATAGTGCGCGCGTAGGACTCTGCGGGCTGTGGCTACGCGCTCTGCAAGCGGAAGCGGCCGATTCTGGATTTGCGCATGAACGATTTCGTGCGCTGGGCGGCGCCGGACGCAAGGATTGCGATGGATTTTCTGCGACAGCTGTTCGGACCGGGCGATTTTATGCCGCACGGGTACTGCTACCTGTGGAATCCGGGATTGGTTTGGCTGCATGTGATTTCCGACGTGCTGATTGCGGCGTCGTATTTCACGATTCCATTCACCCTACTGTGGTTCATGCGCAAACGGCGCGATTTGCCGTTCAGCTGGATGTTCGGATTGTTTGGTACGTTTATCGTGGCCTGCGGCGCGACGCACGTGATGGAAGTGTGGAATCTGTGGCACGCCGAATACTGGCTGGCGGGCGTGTTGAAGGCGGTGACGGCAATGGCCTCGGTGGGAACCGCGATTCTGCTGGCGCGGCTGATGCCGCAGGCGCTGGACTATCCCAGCGCCAGTCAGTGGATCAAGGCCAACGCAGCGCTGGAACGAGAAGTGCGCGAGCGCCGCGATCTGGAGATTGACCTGCGCATCCGTGAGAACCGGTATCGTGAACAGGCGGAGCTGCTGGAGGTGACCTACGACGCGGTGATTGTGCGAAATCTGCAGCACGAAATCACGTATTGGAATCGCGGAGCGGAGGGGCTGTACGGCTGGCGTGCGGAGGAGATTCTGGGCAAGGTGCCGTACGATCTTTTGCAAACGTTGTTCCCGAAACCGCGGGTTGAAATGGAAGCGCAAACCATGGAGACGGGATATTGGGAAGGCGAATTGACGCAGCAGCGCCGTGATGGGTCGGCGGTGATTGTTTTCAGCCGCTGGGTGCTGCGCAGAGACGCGCAAGGCAACCCCGACGGAATTCTGGAGAGCAATCGCGACATCACGGCGAAGCGCGAGGCTGAGGAATCACTGGCGCGCAACGAAGAGCGGAATCGCGTAAACGAGATCAGCTTCCGGCTCCTGATCGAGGCCGTGAAAGACTACGCGATCATCGGTTTCGATCCCAGCGGAATGGTGACCAGCTGGAACGGCGGAGCGGAGCGGCTGAAAGGATACAAGGCGGAAGAAATTATGGGCCAGCACATCTCGCGTCTTTATGCGCAGGAAGATATCGATACAGGCAAGCTGGAGGAGGAGTTGCAGCAGGCGGCGGCGACCGGGCATGTGGAGGATCAAGGGTGGCGGGTGCGGAAGGATGGTTCGCGATTTTGGGCGGAGGTGGTGACGACGGCATTGCGGAATCCTGGCGGAAAATTGATCGGCTTCGTGAAGATCGATCGCGACATAACGGCGCGACGCGACAGCGAGAAACAGATTCGCGATCTGAATCTGGAGTTGGTCGAGCAACTGGACCAGCTCGGGAATGTGAATCGTGAACTGGAATCGTTCAGCTACTCGGTGTCGCACGATTTGCGGGCGCCGTTGCGGCATGTGGACGGCTTCGCGCGCATCCTGAAGGACGAATATTCGCCGGAGATACCGCTCGAGGCGAGTCGCTACCTGGACCGAATTCTGCAAGGGGCCACGCGCATGGGTCAGTTAATTGATGACTTGCTGAACCTGGCGCAGATAGGCCGCAAGGAATTGAAACGCAGAAAAGTGCAGATGGGGAGCCTGGTGAAGGAAGTGATGGCGGAGCTGCCGGCCGAAGCGCAGGAACGAAGTATCGAGTGGAGGATCGAGCCGCTACCGGAGATGAACTGCGATCCGGGGCTGGTGAAAATAGTGTTTGCCAATCTCCTGGCGAACGCCGTGAAGTTCACCAGAAAACAAGCGGCGGCGGTGATTGAAGTCGGTACGCGGACGACGGACGGCCAGCTGACGATTTTCGTGCGCGACAACGGAGTGGGGTTCGACCCGCGATACGCCGATAAGCTCTTCGGCGTGTTCCAGCGGCTGCATCGGCAAGAGGATTTCGAAGGAACGGGGATTGGGCTCGTCACCGTGCAACGGATCATTCGGCGGCACGGAGGCGAGGTCTGGGCGGAATCGCAGGTGGATGCCGGAACTACATTTTTTTTCACGCTGGGACCGCTGGCGCAGTCGGCGGACGAAGCGCAAACGACGGAGATCAAACGTGCCTGAGACAGAAGCGGTGGAAATCCTGCTGGTGGAAGATGACCCATCGGACGCGGAACTGGCGCTGCACGCGCTGAAAAAATGCAATGTGGCGAATCGCGTGATGCGCGTGCGAGATGGCGCGGAAGCGCTGGATTTCCTGTTTCGCCGCGGCGAGTATTCCGCGCGCGGCGGGGAGGAACAGCCCATGCTGGTCTTGCTGGACTTGAAGCTGCCCAAGGTGGATGGGCTGCAAGTCTTGAAAGAAATCAAGGGCGACCCGAAAACCAAGGCGATTCCAGTGATCCTGTTGACGTCGTCCAAGGAAGAGTCGGACCGGGCGGCGGGCTACCTGCTGGGAGTGAATAGTTACATCCAGAAGCCAGTGAACTTCGCGGAATTTCAGGAAGTCGTACGGCAACTGGGAATGTACTGGCTGCTGCTGAATGCCAAGCCGCCGGCCTGCGCATTCCTGAGCACCTAGGAGCTTGCTCGTCCATGAGTGAAGCCAACTCAACAGATGCAGCGGCGCGCGCCAGGCCGCTGCGCATACTGATCGCTGAAGACAACGACGAAGATCTGGAACTGACGATCCGTGAACTGAATAAGTCCGAGTTGGATGTCGAGATTTGCACCGTGAGCACGCGGGAAGCGTTCGCCGATAAAATTCGCACGCACACGGTGGACATGGTGCTTTCCGATCACCGCATGCCAGGATGGACGGGCATGGATGCGTTTTCCGAGATTGTGAAATCCGGGCAGGACATTCCGCTCATTCTGGTGACCGGCACGCTCGGCGATGTGAAGGCCGTGGAATGTATTCAGGTTGGGATGGCGGATTACATCCTGAAGCAGCAACTGGCGCGATTGCCGATGGCGATCTTGCGCGCGCAGGAAGCAAAACTACTGCGCGACGCGCAGAAGGAAGCAGCGGCGGCGCTGCGCGAGGGCGAAGCGCGTTTTCGCTTGCTGGTGGAAAATGCGCCCGACGCTATCGTGGTGCTGGATATGGACAGCGGCATGTTCAGTGACTGTAACGAAAATGCATTGCGGCTGTTTCGGCTGACGCGGGAAGAGCTGATGCTTGCAGGGCCGGGCGAATTGAGCCCGCCGTTTCAGCCCGACGGGAGCCACTCGGCGCTGGCCGCGGGCGAGTGGGCAAGGCGAGCGAGCAGCGCGCAGCCGTGCTTCGGTTGGACACACCGCAATTCGCAGGGGGAAGAAATTCCCTGCGAAGTGCGCGTGGTGCGGCTGCCTTCGCCGGCGCGCCGGCTGATACGCGGCAGCATTCTGGACATCACGGAGAGAAAAAGGGCGGAAGAAGCGCTGCGGGAAAGCGAGGCGCGCTATCGCGGTCTGGTGAACAACGCGACGTACGGGATTTATTGGGTGACGCTCGAAGGGGACCTGTTGGATACCAATCCGGCGCTGGTGCAAATGCTCGGTTACGAATCGATCGAGGAGCTGCTGGCAATTGACAATACCTTGTGCTTGTACTGCGATCCGGCGGCACGCGAACGGGTGGCGACCCGCTATAGCGAGCATGAGCGGGGCGACATGACAGTCGAATGGAAGCGCAAGAACGGCAAAATTATCACGGTGCGCCTGATTGGCCGGCGCTCGTGGGACGTGCGGAGAAATTCCGACTGCGTCGAAGTGATTGTGGAAGACGTGACCGAACACATCGCGATGGAGAAACAGCTGCGGCAAGCGCAGAAATTCGAAGCGATCGGGCAGCTGGCCGGTGGAATCGCGCACGATTTCAACAACATGATCGGAGCGATTCTGGGCTGGGCGGAGATCGGCCTAGAAGAAACGGAAGCGGAAACGCGATTGCACCGCCATTTCGATAAGGTGCGGCATCAGGCGGTGCGCGCGGCGGCGCTGACGCGGCAGTTGCTGGCATTCGCGCGGCGGCAAATTCTGGAACCGCGCAACCTGGATCTGAACCAGAACGTGATGGAGACGCTCAGCCTGCTGGAGAAAGTGATCGGCAGCAACATCGAGATAAAAACCAAGCTGGCCGAGAACCTGCCGCTGGTGCGAGCCGATCCCACGCAGATAGACCGGGTGCTGATGAACCTGTGCATCAATGCGCGCGACGCGATGCCGGCGGGCGGGCGCCTGAGGATCGAAACGGGCGACACGGTCTTCGATGAAAAATACTGCGCAGTGCATACCTTTGCGCGGCCAGGTCATTACACTTTGCTGGCGGTGACCGACACCGGCATGGGAATGGATGCTGCGACGTTGGACCGAATTTTTGAACCTTTCTTCACTACGAAAGATACGGGTAAAGGATCGGGACTGGGCTTGGCCACCGTGTATGGAATCGTGAGTCAGCACGGCGGTTTTCTGCATGTGTACAGCGAGGTGGGAATCGGCACAACGTTTCGCGTGTATCTGCCGGTAACGCCGTCTGTGGAAAGGACACCGGCGAGCGTCGAGGATCCTCGACCGGCGCGCGGAGGAGCGGAAACGATTCTGATTGCCGAAGACCATGAAGGGCTGCGCGAGCTGGCACGGGAAACGCTGGCGAATCTGGGCTATAACATTCTGCTGGCTTGCGACGGTGAAGAGGCCGTGCGTGTGTTTCAGGCGAACCGCGACCGCGTTGACCTGCTGTTGCTCGACGTGGTGCTGCCGAAGATCAACGGGCCGGAAGCATATGCGCGGATCAGCGCCGAAAAAGCGGACGTGCCGGTAATTTTTGCGACGGGGTACAGTCCCGAAATGGCACTACTGCACGACGCACAGGAGCGAGGGTTGACGGTGCTGCAGAAACCCTATGTGCCGCGGGAGCTTGCGCGGCGGGTGCGCGAGACGCTCGATCGCCAGCCTGTGAAAGTGCATCCCGGATAGCGTAGATGAGCCGGTGCTGCGGCGCTGCGTTCGGGCAGACACGGGGATCGATTTTGTTGGGCGGCCTGTCGGAGTATGAAAATTGCGGGCGAACGGTTTACGGACGGCAAATGGAGTTGACACCGTTTCTCTTCGCGTGATAAGGATTCGTACAACAGTGGATTCCGGCGGAAACGCTGGATTGCCAGGGCGTCAGGCTCTCCACACGCAAGCCGGTTCTAAGACGCTCTAGCAACAACCCCACCCACCCCGGGAGGTGGATGCTACCTGGCATCTGCCTCCCGTTTTTATTTGTGGGATGGCTATGTAATATCCCTGGATTCATGACAATACGTGGCGGACCGGGAGCGCGCCAAGGTTAGGGGATGCCCGCCGTTGGCAGAGCCTGGTATAGGTGCCGATATCTCCAGCCTATGGGGCCAGCGCAAAACCGCTGCTTTAGCGGCTGAAGCCACGCTCGATCCGCAGTGTCTGCCTCCTGGCTGAAGCTGGTTTGGCTCACGCGCCTTACACCGTGTATCAGGACATCCGTTTCACTTCTGCACTCGGTTTTGTTCTTCGTTGAAGCGACGATCTAATAGGATTCTCGAGTTCGGACAGAAACGGTCAAGCCATGAGCTTCCATGACAGGCGAGTTGCGATGCATGGTCTTTCGCAGGTGGCGCAATGCGCGGAACTTGCTTTAGCAACTGCCGAAAGGGTTATAATGCGGCCACTTAGCTGCAAGCCTGAGAATGGGCGCAGCTGCTTGGCGTTGGCTCGTAAAACGGGCGGACCTTCCGCCTGATGAATGCCACGTGAGAGCGGGGTCGCGAGCGCGGCCTGGGAGGGGAACATGGGCCTGCAAATTTCGACGCGAAAATCCGGTAACGTCGTCATCATGGATTTGGTGGGGCGAATCATTATTGGGACGAGCAACGATTCGCTGAGCGCTGAATTGCGCAAGTTTGCCGAAGCGGGACCATCGGAAGTGATTGTAAATTTAGTGGCCGTCTCGCAGATGGACAGCTCGGGGATCAGCACGCTGGTGCGTTCGTTTGTGACGCTGGAGCGGCAGGGCGGCGGTCTGAAATTGCTGAATCCTACCGGACACGTGCGCGAAGTTCTAGAGCTTACGCGGTTGATACAGTCGATTCCTACGTTTACCGATGAAGGCAAGGCGGTCGCTGCGTTTCGCGGCGGGGTGGCTCACGCCTAGGCTCTTCGTAACACTGCAAACTATGCGCAGCGAAGAGTTGCCTGCGCGACGGAACGCGCCACAGAGCGGTTTGCGTCGCAGCTATTCCTGCAGTAAACCTCGAGCAAGAATAAACCGGCGTTACAGCCTGCTGCGGTTCAGCGTGTTAGCTGTGTGGCTCTGGGCGTGGGCCGTTCCCGCCGCTCGCGGTTGGCACGTGCATCCTGTGCAGCAACCGCCCACCGATTCGCCAGTTGCCCTTGACGCGCTGGCGGCAAAATTGTCGGCGGCTATAGTAGATTCGAAAGAAAATCCGGTGATTGTATTTGATTTCGCGGGACCGAGCGAGATCAGCGGCGCTGCGGAAAAAAGTTTGGCCGACGATTTTAGCGCGGCGTTGGCGCGCGTCAGCAACGGTTTTACCGTTGTGGATAGAGCGCGGATTCCCGAAGGCATGCAGAAGAAAAATTTGACGCCCGCGGATCTGGATAATCCGCACAATGCTCTCGGGGTGGCGAAGGAAATTAAGGCCAAGGCATACGTCTGGGGAGCGATCACGGTCGGCCGGAATAACTTCGATTTGCTGGTGGAAGTGTTTAGAGTGCAGGGCGGAAAGAAAATCGCAGGATTTCAGGGCACGCTCCCCCTGACCAATCAAATGAGAGAAGAAACAGCCCAACGATTCGGGAAGGACCGTGACTCAAGCGTGCCGCAGGCCGGGACGCGTGGGAAGACTTTCCCTTCGTGCGTTCACTGCCCACCAGTGAAATACACTCAACCCGCAGTGTGGCATCAGTTCCAAGGCACCGTCACACTTTCCGTCATTGTCACGGCAGACGGGCGCGCCGATGACATTCAGGTGGTCACGGCGCTTCCGTACGGCCTGACTGGCAAGGCGATCGAAACGGTCCGATCCTGGAGATTCAAGCCGGCGCAAAGCTCCGACGGGAATCCTGCGCCTGTTGTCCAAATCATAGAAACTACCTTCCACTTGTACTGAAGCAGCTAGGCGTTCTTTTTGAGTTCGGCGAGGACTAGTTTGGCTACTTCTTTCAGCGTGTCGAAGACGCCTTGGCCTGTTACGGCTACGGCTTCCAGCGTGGGCTCGTTTTTTACCAGGAGATGTTTCTGCAAATCGGCGACGGGGAGAATGTTGGGGAGGTCGCGCTTGTTGAGTTGCAGGACGTAGGGAATCGTCGTGAAATCCAGATTGTGATCTTTCAGGTGCTCGCGCAAGTTGTCCAGCGTTTCAAGGTTTGCATCGAGGCGTTCTTCCTGCGAATCGGCGACGAAGACTACGCCATCGGCGCCTTTCAAAATCAAGCGGCGGCTGGCTTCGTAGAAAACCTGTCCGGGAACAGTGTAGAGATGAAAGCGCGTGCGAAAGCCGCGCACGGTGCCCAGATCGAGCGGAAGAAAATCGAAGAAAAGTGTGCGATCGGTTTCGGTGGCGAGCGAAACCATCTTTCCCTTTTGATTCACTCCGGTGTGCTCGTAGATCCACTGCAAGTTGGCGGTCTTCCCGCCAAGGCCGGGACCGTAGTAAACAAGCTTGCAGTTAATTTCGCGAGCGGGAAAATTTATAAACGGCACAATTTCCTCAGAATAAGTGGACTCGTACTTATAGCATAGCCCGCCGCCTGCGGCCAACGCGTGCCCGCGAAGGATGCTTCGCAACTGATAACCCGAGGAGGGGGCCCGGGAGGCAAGACAGCCGGGGGACCTCCGCGCGGCGCGGCGGGCCAATCGGCTAGGCATCCCCGGGGCCTGGCTGGCGGCACTGCAACCGGGACGGGCCCCTCGACGCTCCTAGCTTGCGATTCGTGATATTTTGGCCGGGAATTTCGACAGTGCGGACGGGCGCCAGAGTGATGAGCAAAAGCGACAACAAGCTGCTTTTCGCGGTGGACATGGCGGGGACGCTGCTGTTTGCGATGGAAGGGGCTACGGCGGCGATTGGCGGCAACCTGGATTTGCTGGGCGTGTTGGTGCTGGCGTTTGCGACGGCGCTGGCGGGCGGGATTATTCGCGATCTGCTTATCGGAGCGACTCCGCCGGCTTCGCTGCGTGACTGGCGATATTCGGCGATGGCGTTCACGGGCGGAGCGATCGTCTTTTTTATGCATCGTTACGTGCAGGGGATTCCAGGACCGGCGATGGTGGTGCTGGATGCGGCGGCTCTGGCGCTGTTTGCGGTGGCGGGCACGGAGAAGGCGTTGGATTTCAGCGTGCATCCATTCATTGCGATTTTGCTGGGGGGAATGACGGCGGTGGGCGGAGGAACTCTGCGCGACGTTTTGCTGGCGCGCGTGCCGTTGGTGTTGCGTGCTGAAGTGTACGCGACGGCGGCGCTGGCCGGATCGGCATTGCTGGTGATGGGCAGAAAACTGCGGCTTTCGGCGACGCAGGCGGCGCTGCTGGGCGGGACTTTTTGTTTTTTGCTGCGGATCATCAGCGTGTGGCAGCACTGGAATTTGCCGAAAGCTGTGAACCACTGAGCGCGGCGGCAAGCGCGCCCTGCAAGGCGCGTTGCCGCCTATGCGTGCGCTAGGAGCAGCGCGCGATCAGTGCACGAAGCTGACGTTGATGCCCGTGGAGAAGATCACATCGTTCGATTTTGTTCCGGCGATCGGCGGATCGGTGACGTAGCGGTCGGTGAGCGACGTCTGCCAGCCGAGCCATTTGTTGATCTTGGTGACGGCAGCGGCGTCGAGCGAGAAACGGTATTGGCTGGTGTCGCTCAAGTCCGGGTAGAAATAAAAGACTTCGGTGAACGTGGTGGATTTTCCGAACTTGTGCATGAAGTTTTCGCCCAGAGTGATGCCGCCCAAGTCGCGGTCCACATTGACCGCGCCGCCTCCACCGTAGGTTTCACGCGTGTAGTTCGCGCCGGCGAGAAAATCGAAAGTGGTGTTGGGGTTGTTGAGGATGTGCACACCCAAGCCGCCACTGTAGATTTGGCGGAGATTCAGGTCCTGCAGCGCGTCGTGCGCGTAATCGGCACTGACAAACACGAACATGCGCTTGGTGAAGTTACGGTCGTACTTCGCGCCGCCGAGAATAGAGTTGGCGATTACGCCGCCGCCGGGCAGATCGTTGGTGGAGTACAGGGAAGACTCATACAGGGTGAGCTCGTCGTGCAGGGTCTTGCGGTCGGCGTTGAATCCGGTCGTGAGGTTGGTGGTTTCGCTATTGCCGCGGGCGATGGCGAAGCCGAGGTTGGCGCCGCCCTTCCAGGCTTCGAGCAGGCCCGGGTGCAGGCTCTTCTCGTAGGCGGTTTCCACGTCGGAGGAGCGGACGACGGTAACTTGCGCGAGCGCAACTTGAACGGTGCCGTTATTCGCGGTATGGATGACCAGGTTTGAGCCGTCGGTCGTGACCGTGCCGCTGACGGTTTTCTTGTCCGGGGTCACGACGTAAATCGGTTTGTCGGTCTTCAGTTCCTGTACCGCGGACCACTGGATCTTGATTTCACCAGCGAAGTCGGTTTTCAGGGTGACGTCTTTGCCGTCGGAAACCTCTACCGTACCGGTGAGATGATCTCCGTTTTTCAGTACGACCGTATCGGCGACGGCTGCCGATGCCATAGCCATTGCGGTGACGAAAATTGCTATAAATTGCCTCAACTTCATGATTTCCCCCGACAAGATTAGGATTGGGATGTGACCGGAAACTGCAGGTAAACTGGGCGCACACATAGTACGACAGACTCGCGAAGTTGTGGCGAGGTTTCGACGATTCTCCCGGAACCTTCCCTCGCACGGAGCTTGTCCGGTTCGGCGACAAGGCGGTCCCAGAAACGGGCAACTGCGGGAGAGCGCGGGGGAGCGCTGCGACCTAACTTGTTGCGGCACGTGAATTTGCTCCCCGGCGGGAGCGGCCCGAAAATTGCAGAAATCTAGAGAACATTTCCCGGGAGGGTGTCTGCTTGGCGACTCTGTGGCAGGACTTGGAATACGCATTCCGAATGCTGCGGAGGAGCCCGGCATTTACGGCAATTGCAGTGCTGACGCTGGCGCTGGGGATCGGCGCGAACACGGCGATCTTCAGCGTAGTCAGCGGAGTCCTGCTGCGGCCGCTGCCCTATCCTGAGCCCGGCCAGCTGGTACGAGTCTTCACGGTTCTGCCTACCCAGCCGCATTTCCCAATCGCGATCGGGGACTTCTATGACTACCGCCAGCGCAGCAAGGTGTTCGGGAGTTCGGCGCTTTACGCCGAACGCGATCTGGACTTAACTGCCAATGAACGGCCCGAGCATCTTTCCGCCATGGCGGTGACCCATGAATACTTCCGTGTGTTGGGATTTCATCCGATGCTGGGGCGGGATTTCCAGGAGTCAGAAGAGTACAAGAAAAACAATCATGTGGTGGTGCTGAGCGAACGATTGTGGCGCACGCGATTTAGCGGCGATCCGAACATCGTTGGGAAAGGCGTGCTGCTGTCAGGCGAATTGTTCACGGTGATTGGCGTGATGCCGGCGGGGGTACAACACGTGGGGGGCGATTTCCACACTCCCGCGCACGGAGACACGGTCGATTTGTGGTGGCCGCTGGGCTTGCTGCCGCGCGAGGCGGCGGGCTGCGACCGAGGTTGCCACTTTCTGAACATGGTGGCTCGGCTGGCTCCGGGCGTTAGCGCTGCGCAGGCCGGCGCGGCCATGAATTCGGTTTCCGCGCAGCTCGCAAAAGAGTATCCGAACAATGCTCATCAGATTCTGGTGGTGCCGCTGAAGGAAGAAATTGTGGGACGGGCGCGGCTGACGCTTTTCGTGCTGCTGGGCGCGGTCGGATTTCTGCTGTTGATTGCTTGCGTCAATGTGGCGAGTCTTTCGCTGACGCGAGCGACGGCGCGGCAACGGGAGTTCGCGCTGCGTTCCGTGCTGGGCGCGGGGTATTCTCGAATTTTGCGGCAACTGCTTACGGAGAGTTTGCTGCTGGCATTCTTGGGCTGCGCACTGGGAATTGTCTTCGCGATCTTGGGCGTGGACGCGCTGATTGCGCTCGGGCCTGAAAAATTGCCGCGATTGCAGGCGGTGCATATGGATGCGCGGGTGCTGGGGTTTGCGGCGCTGATCACCTTGCTGACATCGGTGATTTTTGGACTGGCGCCGGCGCTGGCGACGCTACGGACGGACGTCGACCAGACTCTGAAGGATGGGGCCAGGGGAACGACTCCGACATCGGGGCGCGGCGGCCTGCGCAACGTGCTGGTGATCGTGGAAACGTGCCTGGCGCTGGTGCTGCTGGCCGGCGCGGGATTGCTGATGCGCACATTTATCAATCTGCAGCACGTGAACGCGGGATTTCAGCCGGAACATGTGCTCACGTTTCGCATGGACCTGTCGAACAAACGTTATCCGGATGATGCGGCGTCTATTCGTTTCTACAGGAATTTGGTTGCGCAGCTGAAGACACTGCCGGGCGTGCAGTCGGCGGGAGTTTCCTCGGATATTCCGTGGACCGGTTACGACGAGAACTCTAACTTTGCTATAGAAGGCCGGCCGGAAGATCCCAACGATCTGCCGGAGGCGCGCTATCACTTCGCGACGGTGGGATATTTTGAAACGATTGGCACGCCGGTGCTGAGCGGCCGATCTTTTGCGCTGACCGACGATGAGAAGGCGCCGAAGGTCGTGGTGATCAATGCGGCGATCGCGCGGCGATATTTTCCGGGGCAAGACGCGGTGGGAAAGCTGCTAGATCTGTGGGGCATGAAGGGCGTGAAAATTATCGGAGTGGTGGGCGACGTGAAAGATTCGCCGGACGGGGCCGAGGCGAAGCCTGCGTTCTATTTCAACGATTGGCAAATGACCTTTCGCGAAGCGCCGGCGCGGGTGATTGTGCTGCGGTCCAGTTCGAATCTAGCACCGCTGGTGCAGGCGGCACGCGCGGATGTTGCGGCGCTGGACAAAGATTTGCCGGTGACGGACATCAAGCCGATGGAGGATGTGGGAGCACACGCGCTTTCCAGCGCGCGATTTACTTTTCTGCTGATCGGTTGCTTCGCAGGACTGGCTTTGCTGCTGGCCTGCGTGGGGGTATTTGGAGTGATGGCGTACTCGGTGACGCAGCGCACGCACGAATTCGGAATTCGCATGGCGTTGGGAGCGCAGCAACGCGACGTGCTGCGGATGGTCCTGGCTCAGGGAGCGAAGCTGTTGATGGCTGGAGTGTTTCTGGGGTGGATTGTGGCTTTCTCGCTCGCGCGGGTGATGGCTGGGCTTTTGTTTGGCGTGCGCGCGTCGGATCCGTGGACATTCGCCGGCGTTTCGGCCTTGCTGGCGGTAGTGACGATTGCGGCGTGCGTGTTGCCCGCGCAGCGGGCGATGAAAGTGGATCCGATTGAGGCTTTGCGGTACGAGTGAGATTTGGATTCGCGAGGGCGGCGGGAAGTTCCAGAGAGGTGTCGGTGTCGGGTTCGACAGGAACGGGTGTTTGAATCTTGAGGAGGCGCCATGGCTGAGAGCGAACGCATTCGTGAGTCGTTGCAGGCACCGCTGGATGCGACCTACCTGAAGCAGCGCGAGCAGGCTGGTTGGAAACTCGTTGCGGTGGAGTGGGAGCGCCCGACTCTGGCGACAGCGGTTCCTGCTCCGGAGGCCGTGGAGGTGACAGCAGATCTGGAAGATGCGCCGTTCGGGCTGCGCGTCGCGGGGGACTGCGAACATTTGGAGCAGAATCCCGCGGAGATGCAATTCCTGCTCTCGATGATGGAACTGATTATTCAGGATATTTCGCTGGTGAAAGTGGCCGAGGAACTGAACCGCAAGGGATTCCGCACGCGCAAAGGCGCCGAGTGGGGTCCGGTGGCGGTGTTCAACATGTTGCCGCGGCTGATTGAGCTGACGCCGACGATTTTCAACAACGAAGAATGGCTGGAGCGCCGCAAGCACCTCAGCCTGGTTTACTAGCATCCAACAACTCAGGCACGTTGCGACCGGGGCTTGACAGATACCGGTTGGCTCAATAGAGTTGCGGCATCTGGCGGACCTCCTGCTGTCCTGTTGATCCCACGCAAGTGCGAAACAGGGCAGAATCCGGCCAGCTGAGGAGATTGCAATGCACAAATCAGTCTACGCAGTCGCGAGTATTCTTGTCGTCGCTGCATTTTTGACAGTCACAGGAGCGCCGCAGGCCCAAGCTCCCGCAACCGCGCCGGTAACAACTGTCGTGACCGTGCTGGGGCCGAAATTTACGGCGCCGCCGGCTCTCAGCAAAGATGACATCGGAGTTTATGAAGGCAAGGAAAAGAAGGACGTGACCGGATGGACTCCAGCGCAAGGCGAGAAGGCCTTGCTACAGCTGGCGATTGTGATTGACGAGGCCAGTTCGACCGACCTGGGCAATCAGCTGAGCGATATCAAGTCGTTCATCGTGGGCCAACCCAAGACCACCGGCATCGGCGTCTTTTATGCAAGCAACGGCGGGGTGCAGCCGGCTTCACAGTTCAGTAACGACCACGACGCGGTGGCTAAGACGTTGCGGCTGCCGCTGGGAAATTTCGGCGCTTATTCCAGCATTTATCTTTCGACGATGAGCCTGATCAAAGGATGGCCGCAGACTCCCGGCGTGCGACGCGAAATTCTGTTGATCTCCGACGGAATCGATCGCTTCCGCGGCGACCCATTCAGCCCGGATATCCAGAGCACGTATGTGGACGCGGAAAAGGCCGGTGTGATCATACACACGCTGTACTGCTCGGGTGTTGGCCGCGCGGGACATAACATGTTCCGCGTGAATTACGGACAGAGCAACCTGGCGCAGATTACCGACAAGACCGGCGGGTATTCTTTTTTCCAGGGATTGCAGACGCCGATCGCCTTTGCGCCATACCTGGAGCAGCTGGACACCATTCTGAAGAATCAATATTTCCTCAGCTGGAACAGCAAGCGGCCTACGAAGGGGAAGGGCGAGCTGCGATCGTTCCGCATCCGGACTGAGCTGCGCGACATTGATATTTCCAGCGCGGACCAGGTATGGGTGCCGGGGGCTGCTCAGTAGGGGGCGTCGCCCGGGTACGTTCACGATCGGGTATCGCAGCGGGCGGGCGTAAACCCGCCCTTTTTTTTAAGGGCGAGCTGGAGCGGCGGCTAGGCGCAATGTGGCGCCGCGCGGCTGAAAAGTTCTTCACTTTTTGAAGGAGTTGCGCGTAAGGTGATCCGGGGTAGTGCCGCGCGAGGGCGAAATGATTCGGAACAGGTTTCTGCTGGCGATGCTGTGCGCCGCATCGAGTTTGGCAGTGGCGCAGGAACCTGCCAAGCCGGCGGAGCATACGATGACTCGAGTGAGCTCCGCGGCCGTTTGGAACCCACCTGCCGAAACGCTTGCCGCTGTCCGCCAGAAATGCGCGGAAGCGGATCCCGTACACATTGAGAAATGTTTTTTGAACGAGATGAAGGCCGCCGGGGCGTCGCGCGAGGCGATGGCATTCGCGGAAAGCCTGGCGGGGACGATGGGAGTCGTTTACCTGCGAGCGTTTCGGCGAGTGGAGCGCGTGGACGTGGCTTATATCGAGTATGCGTTTCGTGCCAATGAACTGGAAGCCGTGCTGCTGGTGAATGGAAACCCTTCGCCGATTGATGTGGATGACGAACGCTTTACGATGGACGCGGACATGAGGAAAAACGCGGCTTACGCGACGCTCGCCGAGCGATATCCGCACATCAGCGTGTGGCCCGGAGACCGGTTCGACGGCAAGTTGCCGACGGTGACATCCACGGGCTGGGGAACGCAAACATTTATGGTGCAGTATTCATTGCGCGACGGCTGCCACGCTTGCGCTGAAATTGGGACTGCAACGGTGGGTTTCACCTTTGACACGGACGGAAATTTCCAGGCCGCGCGGGTGGCGAACGTCGTAGCAGGTGCGGCTCCGCGGGCCGCCGAGATTGCACCGAGCTCAGGTGGATTCGACGTAGCGGGCGGAGTGGAGGAAATTCGCGTGCTGGCGGGCAAACAATTTTCGATAACTTTGACCGCGAACCGGACCACTGGTTATAGCTGGCGATTGGCTGCGCCACTGGATCCAGCGATGCTGAAGCAAATCAGCGACGAGTATCACGCGACCGATTCCGGCGCTGTGGGCGTGCCTGGCGAAGAAGTGTGGACGTTTGAATCCGTGGGCAAAGGCACGGCACAGCTGGATTTCGAATACGTGCGGCCTTTGGAGAAGGATGCGAAGGCGGTGAAGACAGCGAAGTACTCGATCATCATCAAATAGATTGCAGAGTTAGAGTTCTTCTTCCTAAGAAAGCTGCTCCGCGGGAAATATTTGGCGCGAGGTGGTTGCGCTGTGTGGGTTCAGCCTGAAATCGAGAGAGTGCGCTCTCCCCTGGTGTTCGTCGCCCTGCTCGGCCCCGTAGCCAAAGCGCAAGACGTCCAGGTCGCCGCGGTGTCGTCCGTGCGCTCAATCCTTCGCCCTCACTGCTTCGCAGAACTCGCCGCCGTAGGGTGCGGCTCGCCGAAATAGGGAAAATCCGGGCGCATCAGCCGCCTATCGGGCGCCACCCCATCGCCGAGGGCCGTGTTCGTGACCAGCGTGAGAATCACGTCCATCACATCGTCGCAGAGGCCGCGGCCGTTGAAGGCGGCAAAGCTGAATGAGGCGGGCGTGTCCAGTTCATAGGGCAGGACCGATGGGCAGAGGCGCGCGAGGAGTTGCGTAGCGTAGGCGGATGGGTCGGCCGCCGAGTGGGCGAGCGCGGTGACTTTTTCCACGAAGTCGCGGATCGGTTTGGAGAACAGCGCCACTTCGTCCGCCGGGACTGCGCGGTTGTAGTTCTCCGATGCGTCGCGCAGCGAAGGATCGGAGAGCAGGAAGTGGGTGATCATCGGCAGGCCCCAACGCGATACCTGCACCTCCGGCGCGTGCCCGTAGAGCGATGCGGTGGCCCAGGCGTGCACCACACCCCGGCCGACCAGGCTGCTGGGGACCTCGAGCACGATGGCGCTGACATTGTTGCCGGCGAAGAAGCTCTGGCCATTCTGGAACGACTCCGGCGCGAACCGGTTTTCAGACCACAGAGCTTTTCTGAAGGCACCGAAACCGGCGCCATCGGTGGCGAACGGGTCGGGCGCCAGGCCTGCGTACGCCAGGCAGCCTTGATCGGCTTTCACGACGCCTCCCGTATTCCCGGAAATGATGAGTTCGCCCGCGACGCCCTTCAGAGCATCCACTCCGGTGGCGCGCCGGACCGCGAAGGTCTGAACGTGCCGGTGCTCGCCGCCATCGGCGTGGGCGGGCGCGCCGAACTGGACCTTGAAGGCGACGTCTTCGCGAAGATCGCGATCCGTGTCGAAGCGAAAGGCGTAGAGACCTTCGTCGCGGAAGGTGTCTGGCGCGCTGACGCCGGCGTTCGGATTCACGGTCAAAGC
>DATNLN010000023.1:0-48744 GCA_035602855.1 Candidatus Acidiferrales bacterium | reverse complement strand
ACCGCCGCCTGTTGGGGCTCCTGGGCCAACACCTACAAAGGCGTAAAAAATTATCGCTTCGAACTTTTCTACTGGGACTACGCCATCGGAATCTTCCTCGCCGCCCTGGTCTACGCCCTCACCATGGGTTCCACCAGCAACGGCCCCACCAGCTTCCTCAATAATGTCCGCTCCGCCGACCTCGCCAACGTCGGTTGGGCCCTGCTCGCGGGCATTATCTTCAACCTCGCAAACCTCCTGCTCGTCGCCGCGATTGACATGGCTGGCCTGGCCATCGCCTTCCCCGTAGCCATCGGCATCGCCCTGGTCGTCGGCACCGTCCTCAGCTTCGTCCAGCAACAAAGAGGCAACGTAATGATGCTAGGCGCGGGAGTCCTATGCGCCGTCGTCGCCGTAATCCTCGACGGCAAAGCCTACGGCGAACTCGGCGCCAGCAAAGAAGCCTCGCGCAAAAGCATCATCGTCTGCGTAATCTCCGGCGTCCTGATGGGCCTGTGGGCGCCCTTCTCGACGCGCGCCCTCACGCACGGAAATACGCTCGGCCCTTACAGCATCGCCGTATTTCTCACCGGCGGCGCGCTGCTTTCCTGCTTGTGGTGGAATTTGTACTTCATGCGCAAGCCACTTGTCGGCCAACCGGTAGCATTCAGCGGATTCTTCCGCGGCCCCGTCAACGGCCACGTCCTGGGCCTGCTAGGCGGCGCCATATGGACCACCGGCACCGTCTTCAATCTGGTCGCCGCGAGCTATACGGGCGTCGCCATCTCCTACTCCATCGGTCAATCCGCTCCCATGGTCGCCGCCCTCTGGGGCATCTTCGTCTGGAAAGAATTCGCCGGCGCCAACACCCGCGCCAAAGCCTTCCTCGCCCTGATGTTCATCTTCTACTTTCTGGCAATCTTGCTAATAGCCCGCGCCAACACGAGCTAGCGCAACACCAATAATATTTTCCGCAGACCAAGACAAATCACTCACACTCCAAGGGCTCATGCCTAAGCCCGTCGCGCACGGCGCAGGTAAGAGTTTTGTCTAATAAAACGATTCACGTGTCATCCCAGACCGAGCTCCGCGCTTATTCGTTCTCGCCGCAATTTGGCGAACAGGGGACGCCGAGAGGGATCTCTCTCTGTCTGCTTTTTTGCACGACCCTCTACGCGATCGGCGGCCTGCGAAATCCACCCGTCGCCGCCTCTATCTTCGCCGCAACCGCCAGCACCGCCTCATCCTCCCAAGGCCTGCCCACAATCTGCACCCCAATCGGCAAATCCTCCGCCGAACGCCCCACCGGCACCACGGCTGCCGGATTCCCCAGCAAATTAAACCACTGCGAATAACTCATCGCTTTCAAGTATTCCACCTTCCGCCCCTGCACCGTCCATTCCCGCTCTCCATGACGAAACGCCGGAACAGCGCAAGCCGGACAAATCAAAATCGGAAGGATTTCCATCTGCCGCAACAATTTCTCGCGCAAAGCATCACGCCCCACCAAAGTGTTCAACCACTCTCGTCCATCCAGCGCCGGCTCCAGCCCCACGCGCTCGCGCCAAGCCCGATACATCGGACTCAATTCCGCCTCGCGCCCCTCGACGGTAGCCGCAAACGCCGCCTGCACCCCCCGCCCGAATAAATTCCACCAAAGCTGCCAAACCCGCTCCAGATTCTGCGGCCGCCAAGCTTCCACTTGAAAGCCCTGCCCGCGCAAAGCCTCCGCCGCAGCTCGCACCGCCGCCGCAGTTTCCGCAGTCACAGGAGTCGCGCCGTCATCCTCGAAATAAGCCACGCGCAGCTTCAGAATTTCCGCGTCGCTCCAAGCGCGCAAAGGCACCGGCGCCGAAACCGGATCCCCCATGTCGTGCCCAGCCGTCACCGAAAATAATCGCGCCACATCCGCAACGGTCCGCGCCATCGGCCCCACCACCCCCAACTGCGCAAACGGCCCCGCCGACGCCGGATAATGTCCCGTGGAAGGCACGCGCCCCGGCGTAGGCTTCAATCCGCAAATCCCCGAAAAATGCGCCGGCACGCGTATCGAACCGCCGCCGTCACTTCCTACTCCCCCCGCCGAACATCCCGCCGCAATCGCCGCCGCCTCCCCTCCGCTCGATCCCCCCGGTGTCCGTTCCCAATCCCAAGGACTATTCGTCCGCCCGTAAAGCGCATTGTCCGTCTCATAAGCCATCAAGAATTCCGGCACGTTGGTGTTGCCCAATAAAATTGCCCCGGCAGCCCGCAACCGCGCAACCAAAGTCGCATCCTGCGACGGAACATATCCTTTACGCAGTCGGCTCCCACACTCGCAAGGCCACCCCGTCACATCCACCGAACTCTTCACAGAAATCGGCACGCCGTGCAAAGGTCCGAACGAATCCGCGCGCGTGCCCGATCGAACCGCAGCTTCCGCAATCTTCGCCTGCGCCCGCGCTGCGTCCACATCCACATGCACAAACGCATTCAATTTCGATTCGCGGCCGCAATTCAATTCCGCAATGCGCGCCAAATGCGCATCAACCAATTCCACGGGCGAAACAGTCCGCGCCCGAATCTGCGCAGCCATCTCCACAGCCGAGAGAAAATTCAAATCGTTCATAGTGAACTCAACAAAAAGCACGTAAATGCGTCCGCCAGTCTAGCACGCACTCCGCGACTCGCGGTTTTCACCTTGCAGCGGCCATCCCGCGTTCGCGGGTGTGCGTCTTTGACTTCGACGCGGTAGAATGTCCAGCGCACTCAGAAAGGGAGAGTAATGATCCGCTTCACCCGCGCACTCATTTTCCTGACGATTTTCACTTGTGCGCTCATCGGCGCCAGCCAAGAGCAGCAGCAATCGCAGCCGCAGCAACCAGCGCACCACACAAACGCCCACGCAAAGTCCGCAACCGCGAAATCAGAAGACGACTCCACCGCGCAAGAACCCCCCAACCCCCGCGCCGACGTAATAAGAGAAAACAATTTCGGCGTCTCCCTCATGAATCGCCAGCAATTCGAAAAAGCGCTCGGCAAATTCCAACGCGCCTGCATCCTCGATCCGCAATCCGACATTGGCTGCCTCAATGCCGGCATCGCCTTCCTCAACATGCAGCGCTTCGACGAAGCCCGCGAAATCCTGCAAAAATCCGCGCAGCGCGACGCGCGCAATCCCTGGGTCTGGTTCAACCTCGGCCTGATGGAAAAAGCCGGAGGCGACGCCGACGCCGCCATCGCCGATTTCCAGAAAGTCGCCGCGCTCGATCCCTACGACGCCGACACCCAATATTTCCTCGGCCTGATTTATTCCCAGCAACAACAATACGAAAAAGCTATCGCCGCCTTCCAACGCGCGCTCGTGCTGAATCCCTTCCAGGTTTCCGCCGAATTCGGCATGGCCCAGGCTCTGCAACGCAGCGGCAAGACCGCCGAAGCCAAAGCGCACTTCGACCGTTTCCAGCACATGACCTCGCAAAAACTCGGCAAGCCCGTGAGCTTCATCTACGGCGAGCAAGGAAAATATTCCTTGGCCGAAGTCCTGCAACCAGCCCCGGAGCCGGTGCCGCAAGCGCTGCCGGTCCATTTCGCCAACGTCACCGCCGCCGCAAACCTGCCGGTCTCCGCCGCAGCGCGCATCGCAAGCACGCAACTGCACGGCGCTGCCGACACCACTCCATCCGTATCGGGCAGCGCAACTCTCTCCGTACGAAAAACCCGCACCACGAAACCCGCCGCGGAGTCGCCCGCCAGTTCGCTCGCGCAATTCCTGGGCAGCGGCGCCTGCATCATTGATTACAACAGCGACGGCAAGCCCGACATTTTCCTGGTGGACTCGGACGGCCGCGGCAACTCCGCGCTCTACAAAAATATCGGCGCAGGAAAATTCGTCAACGTTTCCCGCGAAGCCCATCTCGAAATCCACGGCCAAGGCACAGGCTGCGCCGTCGGTGATTACGATAACGATGGCAAGCCCGACCTCGCCGTCACCATGAACGGCAGAGTCATCCTCTTCCACAACGAAGGCAACGGCACATTCAAAGACGTCACCCAAGACGCCGGGATAGACACCGAAGCCCAAGCGGGCGCGATTGCGCTGGGCCTAACGTTCATCGATTTCGATCACGACGGCGATCTGGATCTCTACGTCACCCGCTTCAACGATTTCCCGCTAGCCAATCCCGCCGAAGCCTTCACATTCCCAGCAGACGCAACGCCTCCCGGCAACATACTCTGGCGAAATAACGGCAACGGCACATTCACAAATTGGACAACAGAAACCGCGCTCGCCGGCACCGCGCCCTCGGTAGGCGCCATCGCGAGCGACATTAACAACGACCGCGCCATCGATTTCGTAGTAACCGGCTGGCAAAAATCCCCAGTCGCCTATCTAAATCCCCGCGAAGGCGCCTTCCAATCCACAACTCCCTGGAGCAGCGATATGCCCGCTCCCACGGCCGGCGTCGTAGCGCTCGATTTTAATAAAGACGGCTGGATGGACCTGGCCTTCACGCACTGGGGTTCCCCAGGACTAAGCCTCTGGCGCAACAATGCGGGAAAATCTTTCGAGCGCGTAAATCTTCCCGACCTCGACTGGATGCGCGGCTGGGGTATCGCACCCATCGATTACGATGACGACGGCTGGGTTGACCTGGTTGCCGCAGGCGAAGATTTCACGGGCGCAGGACACATCGTCCTGCTCCGCAACGAAGGCGCCGCCGGTTTCCGCGACGTCACCTCCTCCACAGGCCTGGACAAAATCACGCTAAAAAATCCTCGCGGCGTGATCGCCTTCGATTTCGATGGCGACGGCGCGACCGACCTGCTAATCACTCAAAATAATCTGCCGCCCGTGCTGCTAAAAAATGACGGCGGCAATCGTTACAACTGGCTAAAAATCGCGCTAAAAGGCGAGAACGACAATAAATCTGCTATCGGCACAAAAGTAGAAATGTACGCAGGCGCCCTGCAACAAAAATGGGAAGTCCCCGGCGCCTCCGGCTACCTAGGACAAGGCCCCGCGCCGATCGTCGCCGGCCTGGGCGCCGAACGCCAAGCCGACGTAATCCGTCTCCTCTGGCCCACCGGCGTGCTGCAGGACGAACTAGAAATCCCCGCACACAAAGAAGAACTCGTCACAGAAATCGATCGCCGCGGCAGCTCCTGCCCCATCGTCTTCGTCTGGAACGGCGATAAATTCGAGTTTCTAGCCGACATGATCGGCCCCGGCATCGTCGGTCACTGGACCGGCCCCAACCAACGCAACATTCCCAACCCCGCCGAATATTTCAAAGTCACTGGCTCGCTAGTCCAACCCCAAGAAGGCCGCCTGCGTTTCAAGATGCTCGAGCCCATGGAAGAGCTCGACTATCTCGACCAAGCCCGCCTCCTGGCGGTAGATCATCCGCCGGACGTCGAAGTCTATCCCAACGAACATTTCGCCAGTGAGCTCCCCTTCCCGCAATTTAAAGTAATCGCGAGCCGCGACGCGCATCTCCCCGCCGGAGCCTGGGACGATCACAGCCGCGATCTCCTCCCCCTGCTCCGCGAGCAAGATCACAAATATGTCACGAATTTCCCGCTCGCTCCCTACGCAGGCTTCGCCGCAATGCACTGGATCGAACTCGACCTCGGCGATTGGGATTCCTCGCGCCCGCTCCGCCTGCTCATGGACGGCTTCACCGATTATTTCAGCGCCAGCTCCATGTACGCCGCATGGCAAGCCGGAATCACTCCCGTCCCACCGTACGTCGAAGTGCAAGATGGTTCCGGCCAATGGGTCAAGATGATTGACGACATGGGCTTCCCCGCCGGCCTGTACCGCACCATGGTCGCCGACCTCACCGGAAAAATTCCGCCCGGAGCTCGCTTCATCCGCATCTGGACTAATCTGCGCGTCTATTGGGATCGCATCCGCGTCGATAATTCCCCCGAAGACACCGAATTCAAACTCAGCGAAGTTCCCCTAGCCGAAGCCAAGCTGCAATTCCGCGGCTACCCCCGCGTCGTCGAAGGCAATCCGAAAAACGATCTCTCCTACATCTACGAAGAAGTCAGCGCCACAGGCCCCTACGCCCGCCAAATCGGTAATTACACACGCTACGGCGAGGTAACCGACCTCCTGCAAAAAACCGACGACGAATATGTAATCTTCGGCTCCGGAGATGAAGTAGCCGTCGATTTCGATTCCACTCACCTGCCCGATGTCCCCAGCGGCTGGACCCGCGACTACTTCCTCTACGCCAACGGCTTCGCCAAAGACATGGACTTCTACGCCGCTCACGGCGACACCGTAACCCCGCTACCCTTCCACACAGATGTGCCCTACCCCTATCCCGACGGCGTAGCGTACCCAGAAGACCCGCAACACTTAGACTACATATTGAAGTACAACACCAGAGGCGTAGCAGGCCCAGCCGGCGAATCCTTCCGCTTCAATTACCCGACGCCGGAAAAATAATCACCACCGTCATAGAAAACAATCCCGATGCAGGCCAATCATGCGATGCTGCTGACCAATGCGTTGTGTGTCGGCGTTCTTAGTTGACAGTTTCTGACAGCGCAGCAGATACTTCCATGGGCGCATGTAGGATGCATCGGCGCTTCACCGAAGGGCAATGCCCACCTACGATCCCAGCGGGGAGGCCTGCATGCCCAATCTCGAGAACCTCAAAAAGCAAGCCAAGCTCATGCTGCGTTGGCATCGTGAACGTCACGGTCCCGTCGCCGCACAAATCCGCGCGCTTATTCCTCGTTTCTTGCACATGCCCGATTCAGAGATTCTCGCGGCCAGCTTCAGGCTCAGCGATGCGGAAGAATTGGTTGCAAGACAGCACGGCTTCGATAGTTGGCAGACACTGAAAGCTGGACTCACCGTCACATCGCGCAGAGTGAAATCGCCGCCATCCAAGGCGACGATTGTCCGCGCCGAGGCGCAACTCGCCGTCACCGATATCAACAGATCCTGTGAATTCTTCCAGCAGAAGCTAGGCTTTTCGCTCGTATTCAGTTACGGCGACCCTCCCTACTACGCACAACTGCGTCGCGACAGAGCGCGTCTTAATCTTAGGTCTGTTGAGGTCCCGGTAATCGAGTCAACGGTTCGCGATCGTGAGGAACTGCTGTCGGCATCTATGACTGTCGCCACAACGGACCAGATCAAGCTGCTGTTTCTTGAATTTCAATCCTCTGGGGTTACCTTTCACCAGAAACTGAAAAAGCAGGCTTGGGGAGCCAAGAATTTCATCGTCAAAGATCCGGACGGGAATCTGCTGTTGTTTGCAGGTCCTGCAAACTAGCAGCGCCACTACTTCCGGGTTGCTACCCCATCGATGCCGCTATGTTCGCGTGCCTCGATCAAATTCCGGATCGCAGAGCCAGCCGCTTGCTCAGATACTGTGACGTTTTGCTCGCACAGAGCTATGATTCGCGAGATGGTGACTGACCCCGTCGCGCGGTTTCAGGACGTCGCGACCGGACCAGAGAGGCGCGCAATGATCCCCCTTTTGAGAGCGAAACCCAAATCTCCGCCGAACAGGTCTGAGAGCAAGTCCCTGTCTGGTACCGCAAACCTTGGAGTCACGTTCCTGCTGGCGCTTGCGCTGCTGATGTGCGCCAGGGCGAATGCGCAGCAATCCATTGTGCTTACGAACGTCACAATCCTAGATGGCTCCGGGAAGCCCGCCCTTCACAACAGAACGGTCGTGATCGAGGCGGACCAGATTCAGTCAATCGGTGCAGGTCATGAGCACGCGCCATCGTCAGCGAAAGTGATCGATCTGCACGGTCAAACGATCATGCCTTTGATCATCAATACCCACGGACACCTGGGCCTCACAAAAGGCAGCACGCAATCGGCAGCGAACCAGACCGACGACAACATCCGACATCAGTTGTTGCGGTACCAGGAATACGGTGTGGGTGCGATGCTCTCCATGGGCACCGACGGAAAGCGCTTCGCCGAGATACGCGAGCAGTCGCGCCGCGGCGCGCTTCCGGGAGCTGACGTGTACACGGCAGGCATGGGATTTGGCGCGAAGAACGGCGTGCCTCCCGCCGCAATGGGATTTACAGAAGTGTTCCGTCCCGAGACTCCGGCCGAGGCCCGCAGTGAAGTCGCGCAGCAAGCTCCCCAGAAGCCGGACTTCATCAAGGTTTGGGTAGACGATTTCTGGGGACAGTATCCGAAGATGCCACCTGAAATCTATGCCGCAATCATCGACGAAGCGCACAAAAACGGACTGCGCGTGGCAGCGCACGTATACCATCTGGAGGATGCGCGCTTGCTCGTGGCGGACGGAGTCGATGTTCTCGCGCACAGTATTCGAGATGCTGACGTTGATGACGCGTTAATCGCAGAGATGAAAAAACATAATGTCGCCTACATACCAACGCTTTCGCTGGACGATTTCGCGTTTGCGTACGGAGATTCACCCAACTGGGTCAACGATCCTTTCTTCACCGAAGCATTAGATCCCGGATTGCTGGAGATGATCACCAGCCCAGAGTACAAAGCGAAGGTGCAGTCGAACAAGGTGACCGCGCAGGAGGAAGCTGCATTGCCGCAAGCGATGCGCAATCTGAAGAAGATCTATGATGCCGGCATTCTCGTCACATTAGGCACGGATTCCGGCGCCACTCCAATCCGTATTCAGGGATTTGCCGAGCATATGGAGCTGGCGCTGATGGTCCAAGCGGGTCTGACGCCCGTTCAGGCGATCGCGGCTGCCACGTCAAACGCAGCCAGGCTGCTCCGCATTGCAGACCACTGCGGAACGCTTGCCGCTGGGAAAAAGGCGAATTTCATCGTTTTGGAAAAGGACCCATCGCAAGACATTCACAACACGCAAACCATTCGCGCCGTTTGGAAGGATGGCAGCAAGGTTAGCGACGGACCACTCGCTGCAAAGACCTCCGCGATTCTGAGATAATCTTAGGAGAAGAGGAACGTTGCGATCAACGGAAGCAGCAAAGATTCTACATCGGCGTAGAACGTTTTGACGAATCCGCTATTCGGAAACTGACCACCACCGATCATGCAGTCCGCTTGCTTGCCGTTACATAGCGTGATAATTTCGGTCTTTCCGGAAGCGCGTGCAATAACTCACTCAACGATGTCGCTGTCTAAGTCAAACGCTCAAAACTCGAAAATCAACGGGCCTGCATTACACGCCCCCGCGCCCGCGCGCGTGCCTGTCTTCTGGCGCGTCGAAGGCAGCCTGCTCAATCTCACCGCCGTCCGCCCCGTGGGCTTCTTCGCCTGGAATTCGCAAAGCTTCCTGGAACGCTGGACGCGCCGCGGCGCCATGGCCATCCTCGCCGTCGCCCGCCCCTTCCTCTACATCACCGATCGCGTCTTCGCCACACGCCTCCTCCACACGGTCCTGCGCGGAGTCAGCCGCGACCGCCTCGACCTCCTGGGCGAAGAATTCTTCGAATATTTTCTGAAGCCGCGCTTGAAGCAGCAAGGCATCGCCAAATTGCAAGAAGCGCTCACCGAAGGCGGCGAAATCGTCTTGGTCAGCCAGGGCCTCGACCACATCATGCGCCCGCTGGCAAAACATCTCGGCATCGCGCGCATCATTTCCAATCGCCTCGATTTCCGCGAAGGCATAGCCACCGGACGCCTGCTCGATCCAGTAATCCGTCCCCGCGGCGCCTTCGCTAGATTCACAGGCAGCCAGCCCGACGGCCGCGTCCCGCGCGAAAAATTAATCGCCATTCTCGGCTTCGAAAAAAACCCGCAAGTCCTGGACGAAGCCATCAAACCAGCCGAACGCAGCGCGTCCAAAGTGTACGTCCCGGTAGTCCACTACGAATCGCGCAATGGCCACCAAGCCTTTTCTGCTCGCGCCGCGCTGCGCGAAAAAAATATCCTGCTCATAGGCGCCACAGGCTTCATCGGAAAAGTTTGGCTGGCAAATCTCCTCACCGATCTGCCTGAAATCGGCCGCATCTACTTGCTCGTCCGCCACAATCGCGCCAACACTTCCCTGCAGCGCCTGCAACGCGTAATCGAGGAATCCCCAGTATTCGAAAAACTGGCCGAACGTCACGGCGACAAATTCGCCGAATTTCTCACCGAGCGCATCGAAGTGGTAGACGGCGACGTCAGCAAACCGAACCTCGGCCTCAGCCCGCAAGACCAGCAAAAACTCTCCCGCACTCTGGACGTAATCGTCAACAGCTCCGGCCTGACCGATTTCAACCCCGACCTGCGTGACGCCCTCGCCGTAAACGTCCGCTCCACCGCCTACGTCCTCGATTTCCTGAAAGAATGCGCCCACGCCTCTCTGCTGCATCTATCCACCTGCTACGTGGTAGGCCAGCGCGACGGCCGCGTCCTCGAAGAATTGCCGAAAAACTACACCCCGCGCGGAATCCCTGACTACGACGCCGTAAAAGAATGGCAATCGCTCGAACACCTCATCAAAGAAACAGAAGCCCGCGCTGAATCACCCGCAGTGACCGCCGAACTCCGCCGCGCCGCGCAAAAAAAAGAACACGCTGCCAAAGATCTCCAAGGCCAAGCGCTGGAAAATCAGATCCGCAAAAATCGCGTCCGCTGGCTCCGCCAAACTCTCACCGACGCGGCGTCGCGTCGCGCTATCGCGCTTGGCTGGCCCAACACCTACACATTTACCAAGAGCCTCTCCGAATCCCTGATCTACGATTTTCTCGACGCCAATCCTTCCGCCGCCATCGCCGTAGTCCGCCCCGCCATCGTCGAATCATCGCTGGAAAAACCGTTCCTCGGCTGGAACGAAGGCATCAACACCTCCGCCTCACTCTCTTACTTGCTGGGAACTTTTTTCCGCCAGCTCCCCACCAATGAATCGAAGTGCCTCGACATCATCCCGGTTGATCTCGTCTGCCGCGGCATGACCCTGATCTCCGCCGCGCTGGTCACCCGTCGCCAGCAGCGCGTCTATCAATTGGCCACCTCCGTCGCCAACGCCTGCAACATGCGCCGCTCCATCGAACTCACCGGCCTCGGCCACAGAAAATTTTATCGCGCGCACACCGACATCCAACAACGCATGCGCCTCCGCTTCGACGCCATTCCCGTCTCCAAGACGCGCTACAAAGCCATCTCCGCCCCCGCGCAAAAAGCCGTCGTGCAAGCCATCAATCGCGCCACGGAACCGTTCGCCTCCAAGCCTCCACTAGCCCGCCAGGAACGCGAACTCGAAAAAGTGGTGAAACTGATCTCCCTATTCGAACCCTTCATCCTGCACAACGATCACGTCTTCGAAGCCGGCAACGTCGAGCGCCTCAGCGCCGCGCTTCCCCCCGACGAACAAGCTGACTTTGGCTACGATTCCCGCGCCCTCGACTGGTGGGATTACTGGATCAACGTCCACATTCCCGCTCTGCGCAAGTGGTGTTATCCTCTCATCGAAGGACGCCAGCCGGAATCGCGTCCCCGGCGCTCGGTGCCGCTCGGATCACGCAACGACGCGAATGCCAGCACCGCCGCGGGAGCCAATGCGGCATCGTCAAGCTCGGGTTCAGCAAATTCGGGTCCGACAACGGCATCCTGACACTCAATTACTGTGGCCATCCTCCTGACCGGTTCCACCGGATATATCGGCGCGCACATCGCGTCGAATTTGCTTACGGGCCATTCCGACCCGCTGAATCTGCTCGTCCGCGCCCGCGATGAACAGGAGGCGCAAGAACGCCTCTGGCGCGCTCTGCAGCTCCATCTGGATTTCGCGCGCTTCGACGAACTTCTGCACACACGCATCCGCATTTTTCGCGGCGATCTCACCGACGCGCATTTCGGCCTTTCCGACGACGACTACGCGCAACTCGTCCGCAGCACGGACTCTGTAATCCACTGCGCCGCATCCCTGAATCGCAAGTCCGAAAAAAGCTGCCTCAACGTAAATCTCCGCGGCACGCTCGAAGTCATCCAACTCGCCCAGCGCGCCCGCGACCAGCACGGCCTCCGCCGCTTCAGCCACGTCAGCACGGTTGCCGTAGCCGGACAACGCTCGAGCGAAGTAGTCCAGGAAGACACCGCGATCGATTGGAATCGCTCCGACTACGATCCCTATGCACGCACAAAAAAATTCTGCGAGCATATGGTCCGCCAGCTGTTGCCAGACGTTCCACGCACCATCTTCCGCCCCAGCATCGTACTCGGCGATAGCCGCCGACCCGAAACCAATCAATTCGACATGGTGCGCGCCTTCGTTTTCCTAGCCAGCCTCCCGATGCTCCCCTTCCGCCCCGGCGACCGCATTGATATCGTTCCGGTAGATTTCGTCGCGGACGCCGTCGCCACGCTGCATCAAAAAGACAACCCCGCGCACGAGATTTACCATCTCTCGTCCGGTCGCGAGTCCGAAACCTTCATCGAATTAACCGAAGCACTCTCGAGGGCCCAAGACAAGCGCGGTCCCGTCTTCGTCCCCAGCTTCGAAAAATCCACCGAAAAAATCGTCAACGCCCTCGCAGGCCGCGCTGGAAAAATCGGTGGCCTGGCCACGCTCCTGAAAGTCTTCCTCCCCTATCTTTTGTGGAACACGGTCTTCGACAACACGCGCGTCGTCGAAGAGCTCGGCCGCCATCCCGCCCCGTTCTCGCAATACAGCCTCCCGCTGCTGCGATTCAGCCGCGAAAATCATTTCGTCTTCAAGTATCGCGAGTGGCCTGCCGACGCTCCCGTCCACGCCGCGAACTTTTCGCAGGATCCGCGTCCATGACCGATCTGCTCCTGGAAATCTGGGTCAGCGGCCTCATCGAACTCAACAAGTTCGAATGGATGCTCGGCGCCGGACACGCCTGGCAGCCCGGCACAAGACTGAAGCTGCTCTTTGCCGGATACAATGGCACGCGCAACACCGGCTCCGACGTCCGCGTCGAAGAAATGATCCGCCAGGTCCGCCGCATCCTCGGCGACGAAAATCTTGCCCTGAGCGTCATGTCGCAAAATTTCGATCTCACCCGCGGATATTTCGGCGATGCGCGGCAGGTGCATCTCCCGGACGTCTTCCCGCCGTTCCTGCACCAAGTAGTCCGCGAAAACGACGGCGTGGTAGCCTGCGAAGGCTCCATGTTCAAAAGTAAATTCGCCAACGCTCTTACCACCATGATGATCGGCGCGCTCGGCATCGCCTCCGCCCAAAACAAATTAAGCATCGCCTACGGCGCCGAAGCAGGCGCCATGGATTCGCTCCTGCAAAAAATGTGCCAGCGCTACTGCCGCGATTCCCTCATCATCACCCGCAACGTCGAATCGCAAGCGGTCCTTGGAAAACTCGGCGTCCCCACCGAACTCGGCACCGACACAGCGTGGACTTTCGAACCGCTTGGCTCCGACTACGGCCGCAAAGCCCTGCGCGATGCAGGCTGGGATGGCGCAACACCCGTACTCGCCGTCTGTCCCATCAATCCTTTCTGGTGGCCGGTCAGCGCGTCGCTAACGAAATGGTTCGCGCACTCCATAGCGGGCGCCTACAAAAAAAGCTACTACCGCACGATTTATTTCCATCGCTCCGGCTCGCAAGTAGACGCTGCCTATGAAAAATATCTATCAGAAATGGCCGCAGGCATTGCCGGCTACCAAAAATCGCACAAGGTTTTTCCGGTCATGGTCGCCATGGAAATGCTCGATTGCGATGCCTGCGAGCGCGTCGCGGAAAAATTGGGGGGCGCGCCCGTGTTCGGTTCCGGTCAATTCAACATGTACGAGTTAGTCAGCATCCTCCGCGCCTGCGATCGCCTGCTCTCTTCGCGCTACCACGCCATCGTCACCACCATGCCCGCTGGAATTCCTTCCGCCGGCGTCACGATGGACGAGCGCATCCGCAATCTGCTGCGCGAACGCGGCCACGAACATCTCCTCCTGCGCGTCGATGAATCCGACCTGGGCAACAAAATCGTCGCGGCCCTCCGCGCGCTCGATGCCGAAGCGGAGGAAATTCCCGACGCTATGGAACGCACCGTAGCCCGCAATCTCCAACTCATGGCCCGCATGGGCACCTATTTCGAAGAGCAAGTCGCGCGCCGCTACCCGCAATTTCCCGTGCGCAAAGGCGTCCTCGGCTGGGAAGATTATTTGCCCCCGCTCGGCCCCGGCCTTCTGAAACTTCTCGAAAAACACAGCGGAGTCCTCGCCGCATGACATTCGTCGAACATATTTTCGCCCAGCTGCAGAAATCCGCCGGCGAACCGGTGCTGCAGGAAATTCACGGCGAAAAAATTCACTCCGTCACCGGCAGCGAACTGCTCGTCCTGACCGAGCAAGCCCGCCGCTTCCTGCTAGCCCGCGGACTGAAAAAGGGCGATCGCTGCGCCCTGCTAGCCCCCAACAGCATTCGCTGGGCCGCCCTCGATCTCGCCCTGATGGCCGAGGGCATCGTCGTCGTGCCGCTCTACGCGCGCCAAGCTCCCGCCGAACTGGTCGCGATGATGCGGGACTCCACACCCTCGCGCATCTTCTGCCTCGACGCCGCCATAGGCGCGGAAATAAAAAAGCTCTGGTCACAAGCCCCGCAAATTTCCCTTCTCGAAGGCGTCTACGCCGGCGAACCAAACCCCCTCACGCCGCCCATGCACCACGACGACTCCGACGTAATTTCGATCATCTATACGTCGGGAACTTCCGGCGAGCCCAAAGGCGTAGTCCTCACCGCCGGAAACGTAAACCACATCGTCAGCGCCACAAATTCTCGCCTCGATAAACTCGTGGGCCCGCGCACCCAACCCGACCGCATTTTCCATTACGCGCCATTCTGCTTCGCCGCGTCCTGGATCCTTCTCCTCACCGCTCTTTCCCGCCACAGCGTCCTGGCACTCTCGACCGACCTCGCCAAGCTCGCCGACGAACTGAAAATCGCCGCCCCCGAATATTTTCTGAACGTCCCCACGCTCCTTGAGCGCGTGCGCGCCAGGATTCAGACCAGCGTGCAGGAACGCGGCGGCCTGGCAACAGCAATTTTCCCGCGCGCCCAGCAGGCTTTCATGCGGCGTCACAATAAACAGTCCCGGTTCGGCGATTCCCTCTGGCTTGCGCTCGGCAACTCTGTGATGTTTCCCGCAATCCGCAAAAGTATCGGTCCCAACCTGAAAGCCCTCATTTGCGGCTCCGCTCCGCTAGCCGTCGAAACGCAACTTTTCTTCATGATGCTCGGCATCCCGGTCCTGCAGGTTTATGGCCTCACCGAAACCACCGCCATCTGCACCGCCGACCATCCCGCCCACGTCGAGCCCGGCTTCGTCGGCCCCGCAATCCCCGGCGTCGAAATGAAGCGCGCCGACGACGGAGAAATTCTGGTCCGCGGCCCCAATGTTTTCAGCGCATATTGGAAGCGTCCCGCGGAAACAGCGCAAGCCCTGCAAGGTGGCTGGTTCCATACGGGCGATCAAGGCGAGTCCAACGAAAATGGCAACTGGCGCATCACTGGCCGTATTAAGAACTTGATTATCCTCAATTCCGGCCACAACATCGCGCCCGAGCCAATCGAAGAAAAACTGGCGCAACGCCTAGCCGAAGCCCAACAGGTAGTCCTGATCGGCAATCAGCGCAGCTTTCTCGCCGCCCTCATCACGCCCAACGCCACGAACGGCGGAAATAAATTAACGGACCAACGAATTCAATCCGCCATCGAATCCGTGAACGCCGCGCAGCCCCACTACAAGCAAATTCGCGCGTTCCACATCGTTCCCGAACCCTTCACCATGGAAGGCGGCCTGCTCACCACCATGGGCAAACTAAAACGCGACGCCATCACCGCGCGCTTCCATGCTGAAATCGAGGCGCTCTACCAGAAGAAATCGCCATGAACATTTTCCAAGGCAAAACACTCTCCTGGCGCGTGCTCGAGGGCACCATCGAGCTGACTCTGGACCGCGCCCCCTGCAACGAGATCGGCCGCGCCACTCTCTCCGATCTGGAAAAATTCATCGCCGCGCTTCCATCCCTCCAGCGCGAAGCCCATGCGCTGATCATCAACAGCGCGCGCAAGGAAGGTTTCTGCGCCGGCGCCGATCTTCGCGAAACCTATCGCGTGGCCCAATCGCTGCCGAAAGACGAGCGCCTCGCCGCCCTGCGCGATTTCCTCGAACGCATTCATCACGTAATGAATATTCTCGATGAAGCCCCGCTCATCACCATCGCCGCGGTCCACGGTGTCACTTTCGGCGGTGGTTTCGAACTAGCGTTAGCCTGCGATCTGATCGTCGCCGATAAAATGACCCGTTTCTGTTTCCCCGAACTGCGCCTGGGGCTCATTCCGGGCTTCGGCGGAATTCCGCGCCTCAAACGCGACCTGGGAAACGCCGTAGTTCGCGACCTGCTCCTCACCGGCCGCAGCATCAACGCCGCAAAAGCGCAAACCGTCGGCCTGGCAAGTCAAGTGGTAGGCGAAGGCGACGCCCTCCGCGTGGCTCGCTCCACCGCAGCCCAATTGAAAAAATTCGATCGCGACACAGCCATCGCCGCGAAAAAATTCATCAAACCGATCCCCCACGAAGCGCTCCGCCTCGAAATCGATATCTTTTGCGACCTTTTTATGCGGCCCGCGGTAGATGCCGGCCTGCGCAAGTTCGTAGAAAGCAGCGACGCGCTCCCCTATCTTCCCTAGCCCGACGCACCGACCATGCAGACCCAAGCAAAATTGTGGCAAGATAGATAGACATGAACAGCCTGGACAATACCACCGACGAAGTACTCCGCCTCGCCGCCGAACATTTCAAAGTCGAGCGCGATCAGCTCGCTCCCGACGACGATTTCTTCAAGAAGCTCGGCATCAACAGCCTCCAGGCACTCGACCTCCTCACCCGCATCGAACAGCACTTCCAAATTGAGCTCCCCGACTACGAACTCCAGGGCGTAACCGATTTCCGCACCCTCGCCCAACGGATTCAATCACGCCTGTAATGCTGGATCTGCGCCAGTACAATTCGCTGGGAGAAGCGTTGTGCGCCGCGCTCGATCGCTGGCCCGATGAAATCTGCCTGATCGAAGCCGATCGCGAACGCGAAAACGCGCGCCTGACATATCGCCAATTCAAAGAACAAGCGCTCCCCCTCGCGAGCAGGCTACAAAAGGCAGGACTGCAAGACGGCACACGTGCCGCCATAATAATGACCAATCAGTCGAAATGGCTGATCTCCGCTCACGCCATTTTCTTCTGTGGCGGTGTGCTGGTCCCGCTCGACTACAAACTTACCGCCGCTGAACAACTGCAACTCCTTGCACACTCCCGCGCAGAATTCCTCATTATCGAGCACCACCTCTGGCGCGCCCTTACCCAAGCCGAACAATTCAAAAATCTGGCCGTCCGCACAGTGCTCGTCACCGAAGCCCCTCCAAGCGCCGATCTAGCCGGCGCGCATCGCTGGGAAAATTTTCGCGCCGAAGCCGAGCCCACTTTCATCCCGCGCAAACGCAACGACCCCGCCTGCATCGTCTATTCTTCCGGCACCGGCGGCCGCCCCAAGGGTTGCGTCCTCGCCCACGAAAATTATCTCGAGCAATGCGTCGCCCTCACGTCGCTCTATCCGTTCTGGCCCGGCGTGCGCTACCTCAGTATTCTCCCCACAAATCACGCAATCGATTTCATGGTCGGCTTCATCGGCCCCTTCACCTGCGGCGCCACGGTCGTGCATCTGCGCACCCTGCGCCCCGAATTTATCCGCGAAGCGTTTACCAAATACAAAATCACTTACATGGCGCTCGTCCCCACGATTCTGAAAAATCTCGAACGCGGCCTGCGCCAAAGATTCGCGGAATTGCCGTCAGGCAAACGCAAAATCCTAAACGCGCTGATCGCAACGAATCGCGCATTGACGCGCCGCCGCCCCCATCTGAAAATCAGCCGCGCGTTGCTGCCACAGGTACACCAAGCTTTCGGAGGCCAGCTGCGCGCCCTATTTGTCGGTGGCGCCTTCACCGAGCCCGAAACGCTGCAATTTTTCTACGATTTGGGAATTCCAGTAGCCAATGGCTACGGTTGCACCGAAGCCGGCACGACGATCACAGTGAACGATCTAAAGCCGTTTCGTTCAGACACCGTTGGCAAGCCGCTCCCTGGGATGGAAGTAAAAATCGCGAACCCCGGCGCCGAAGGAATCGGCGAAGTCACCGTGCGCAGCCGCACACTCATGTCCCACTATCTCGACGATCCCGAAATGACCGCTGAAACCATCGTGGACGGCTGGCTCATGACCGGAGACCTCGGCCGCCTCGATCCCTCCGGCCATCTCCAACTCCTCGGCCGCAAAAAAAATATGATCGTCACCGAAGAAGGAAAGAATATTTATCCCGAGGACGTCGAAACCTGTTTTGCCGGGCTCGCCGTAAAAGAATTCTGCGTCTTCGCCGCGAATTATCTCTGGCCGACCCGCACCCTGGTCGGCGAACAACTCGTCCTGGTCCTGCATCCGGAAAGCGCGCAAGAAATTGACGAAGCACTGCTGCAAGACGTCGCCGAACGCAATCGCCGCCTCCTGAATTACAAACGCATCAGCGGCTACCTCGCCTGGGATGGCGACTTCCCGCGAACCGCCTCCCTGAAGATCAAGCGCGTCGAACTAGCCGAACAAATCCGTCAAAAGCGCGGCCGTTCCGCCGTGGTGCCGCTATGATTCACACCGCGGTTTCATCGCCGGAGCGCTCGCGCCAGTGAGCACCCAATTTCTCGCGATCGTAAATCCCGCGGCCGGCGGCGGACGCTCCGGCCGTCTGGCCGCCGGCGTGTTAGAAAGAGCCCGCCAAACAGGAATCACGCTCACCGTCGCGCACACCACTCGTGGCGGCGAAGCCGCCGAAATCGCGCGCCGAGCCTACGGCGAAGGAATCCGAAATTTCCTGGCAGTCGGCGGCGACGGCACCTCCTTCGAAATCATCAACGGTCTGTTCCCAGCCGCCGCAACCCACGGCCGCCCCACGCTGGGCCTGCTGCCGCTCGGCACCGGCAATTCGTTCCTAAAAGATTTCAGCAAGCACGGCGTCGAGCACACCATCGAATCCCTGCAAAACAATTCCCGCCGCCTCTGCGACATAATTCGGCTCCGCCACGCGCGAGGCGAACTCTATTTCCTGAATCTCCTCACGCTAGGTTTTCCCGCCGACGTAGCCGAAACCACCAACCGCCGCTTCAAAGGCTGGGGCGAACTGGGCTACATCCTCGGCGTCTTCACCCGACTCGTGCGGCTCGAACATCTCGCCTACCCGCATCGACGAGCCGAGGCAAGAGAATTCGATCGCAACCCCGCTCTGTTCCTCTCCTTCAACAACAGTAAATTTACGGGCGGCCACATGATGATCGCTCCCAACGCCGATCCCACCGACGGCCTGATCGAATACGTCCGCTGGAGTCCCATCGGCCGCCTGGGTCTGATCTGGACTCTGCCGCGCCTCTTCACCGGCTCGCACATCAATCATCGCAGAGCATTCCGCGCTGCAACAAAGCGCATCGATTTCGAACTATCCGCGCCGGTCAACGTAATGGTAGACGGCGAGAGCCTGCGCCTCGAATGTCAATCGCTGGAAATTCTCCCGGCCGCGCTGGACGTGATCGTATGAAACACGCCTACCTCAGCGTCCGCTCGGCGCTCCTGTGGGCGATCAGCGGAATCCATTTCGCTGTAGTCGGCACAATTCTCATCGCGCTCGGCGCAGTCGTTGATCCGCGGAAGAACGATTGGCCGCAACGCGTGTTCTTCCGCAACATCCTGCGCATAGCAGGCGCGCGTTTCGAAGTCCGCCGCGCCGCACAATTCGACGCCACGCGCACCAGCATCTTCATCTGCAATCACGTGAACCTTTTCGACCCGTTCGTCATCTACTCCGCTATTCCGCAATTCCTGCGCGGTTTTGAACTCGAATCCCACTTCAAAGTCCCCGTGTATGGCTGGATGATGGGCCGCTTTGGAAATATTCCTGTGCCGGACGCGCCCAGCCGCGAAGGCCTCGAAATCATGACCCAGCGCGCCAAAGCGGCCCTCGATTCCGGCGTCAGCCTGGTCGCTTTCGCCGAAGGCTCGCGCACACGCGACGGCCACGTGCAGCCATTCAAAAAAGGTATCTTCAGCATCGCGCAAAGATTCGGAATCCCCCTCGTCCCGGTAAGCATGGTCGGCTCCTACCAATTCTTCCAAACCGGCCACTGGATGCTGCATCCCGAAAAAATCACGGTTTACATTCACGATACGATTGACACGACGCAAATCGCCCGCGCCGAAGTGGATGCGCTGCGCCAACGCGTGCAGGGAATTGTGTCGGCCCCGGTGGAAGAATCGCTGAAGGAAAACCCAGTGAAGAAGTTGTAAAAACTTTCGCGCGAAATCAGGTACAAGGCGTCAAGAAATCTGCGTTTCGCTCGCCGCCGGCAATGATCGCCCCGCGCGCAATTCCTGCCAGGTATAAACCACGCGATGAATCACGGTGATCGTCGAAATCGCGGCGATCACCCACAGCACCTGTGCCATGCGATTGAACACACCGCCCATGATCAGCAGCACCAGCCTTTCCGGCCGTTCCATGAATCCCACTTTACACAAGGGAATAATTGATTCTGCCCGCGCCCGCGCGTAACTCACCATGAACGAGCTGGCCATCGCCACGGCCGCCAGCGCCATATAAAATGGCCTCCCCACCAGCGTGTAATGCACCACCAACCCCATGTACAAAGCGAGATCCGAATAACGGTCCAACGTCGAATCCAGAAACGCTCCGAACGCCGTCACGCGTCCCACGCGCCGCGCCACCTGCCCGTCCGCCATATCCAAAAATCCAGCCAAGAAAAGAACTGCCGCAGCTTGGAGGAACATTCCCATCGCAAAAAGCGCCGCGGCCCACGAATTTACCGCGAGGCCCAAAAAAGTAAACATGTTCGGCGTGATGCCCGTCGCCGCCAGGCCACTCACCACGTGGCGCAGCAGCCACCCGCCGCCCTCGCCGATCCAGTAAGTCGGCGGCTTCTTCCGTTCGATGGATCCGTTTTCCATAATGAGAAAATCATACTCCGATTCCGCGGCAACGAAAACCCGCGCTCGCTTCTACCGCAGCGGCATTTCTGGAACTTTTCCGTCGTAACGCAATTTCGGCTCGGTTTGCTGCTGCACTTCGTCCGGAGTAAATCCCGGCGCCACTTCGCGCAGCACCAATCCCTCCGTCGACACGTCGATCACGGCCAGGTCCGTGATAATCGTATTCACGCACTCGATCGCGGTCAGGGGATAACTGCAAGCTTTCACGATTTTCCGCTGGCCGTCCTTCGCATTGTGCTCCATCGTGACGATTAATTTCGGCGCCCCTACAGAAATATCCATCGCGCCGCCGATCCCGCCCGCGCCCTTCGCACCTGGCACGCGCCAATTCGCCAAATCTCCGCGCTGCGAAACCTGCAATCCGCCCAAAATGCAAATATCCAGATGCCCCCCGCGCGTCATCACATGCGCATCCACCTGCGAAAAATAAGCCGCGCCCGGCACCAAGGTTACCGGCACTTTCATCGCGTCGACCAGATCGTAATCTTCCTCGCCCGCCTTAGCACGCGGCCCCATCCCCAGAATTCCATTCTCGCTGTGAAAATAGACCATCACATCCTTCGGCACATACGCCGCAATCAAATTCGGAATCCCCCAGCCCAAATTCACATAAGCGCCGTCCGGCAATTCCAGGGCCGCGCGCTCGGCGATCTGCTCTCGCGTCAGCCGCGCCTTAGGCATTGTGAATTCCCTTGGCCACCACGATGCGATGCACAAAAATCGAAGGAGTCACAATCGTTTCCGGATCCAGCGTCCCTGTCTCCACGACTTCGTCTACTTCCACAATCGTGACCTTCGCCGCCGTGGCCATAATCGGATTAAAATTCCGCGCGGCCTTGCGATAAATCAAATTCCCCATGCGATCCGAACGATAAGCCTTGATGAACGCGTAATCCGCTCCCAGGGCCTGCTCCAAAATATAACGCTTGCCGCGAATCAAGCGCTCTTCCTTGCCCTTCGCCACGTCCGTCCCCACTCCCACAGGCGAATAAAACGCCGGAATCCCCGCGCCAAACGCGCGCATGCGTTCGCACAAGATTCCCTGCGGCACCAGTTCTAGTTCCACTTCCCCCGCGTCGAATTGCTGCTGAAAATATGTCGCGCCCGGCCCCGGAAAAGCGGCGATCACATGCCGTATCTGCCGGTTCTTGAAAAGAATTCCCAGCTCGCCGTCGCCCGTGCCGCAATTATTGCTGATCACGCTCAAATGGCGCGCGCCACGCCGCGCCAGCCCCTGAATTAGATTGTTGGGAAATCCCGCGCCGCCGAACCCGCCGAACATGATTGTAGCGCCGTCGGGGACATCCGCAACCGCAAGGTCCACCGAAGCAAATACTCTGTCTTTTCGATTCATATTTGAATTTGCCGGAGCGGAGCTGAACTCCGAGCTTCCCACAATAATATAACCGTTTGATTCCTCTCGCCGATAAATACCACAGTTTCGCTAGCGATTGATTCGAAATGGACAGAACGGGCAGGCTCGGGGGATGGGTAGGGTTCCGGGCATAGGTCGCGCGCCGCATATCGCATCCTTTCGCGGGCCTTCCATTGGGCGCCGACTCGCGCTAACACACGCGCCGCTCATTGAATATTCGTAGCAACACGGAGGAGGATAAAGTCTAGAAACGAAGAACGGCCCGGCTGTGACAGTTTTGTGACGCACCATTTTTCACCGCGAACACGCTGCCTCGACTACAATCTCCACCGACGGCCACAACCGCGCCCCAAACCACAAAATGAATCTTCCCCGCGCCGAAACAATCCCCGACAAAATCGCATCCACCCCCATCCCCCGCCGCCGCTGGGTAATCGCCTGCGTGCTGGGCCTCGGCGTCCTAATCAACTATTTCGATCGCGTCAACATCTCTGTTTCTCAAGACGCTCTGCACGCCACCTTCGGCATCACCACCGTTCAATTCGGCTACCTCCTAAGCGCCTACAGCTGGACTTACGCCGCCCTGCAACTCCCCTGCGGCGTCCTACTCGACCGTCTCGGCGTAAAATTAGTCGGCCGCATCAGTACACTACTTTGGAGCGTCGCCTCTTTCGGCGCTGCAGCCGCAACCGGCGGGGGAAGTTTCTTCGTCGCGCGCCTCGTGCTAGGCGTCGGCGAAGCACCCACATTCCCCGCCAATTCAAAAGCCATCGGCTACTGGTTTCCATCGCGCGAACGCAGCCTCGCCACCGCCATCTTCGACGCCGCCTCGAAATTCGCCCCCGCCGTGGGCGTCCCGCTGCTCGGCCTGATCCTGATTCACTTCGGCTGGCGCTGGAGTTTCGCCGCCACGGGCATTCTCAGCTTCCTCTATTTTCTATTGTTCTACTGGCTCTACCGCAATCCCAGCGAAGATAAATCCCTCACCGCCGACGAACGCGAATTCATCCTGCGCGGCGGCGCGCAATCCGAGGGCCGCCCCAAACTAAAACAAAGCAGCTCGATCGTCTACCTGTTGCGCCAACGCAAAGTGCGGGGCCTCGTGCTGGGCTACGCCTCCTACAATTACACTTTCTATCTGCTGCTCACCTGGCTGCCCAGCTATCTTTCCATAGCCCTGCACGTAAATTTGCTCCACTCCGTGCTTTATTCCAGCGTCCCGTGGCTCTTCGGCACGTTCACCGATCTCGTGATCGGCGGCTGGCTGGTCAACGCGCTAATCCATCGCGGAGGCGACGCTTCTCTGGTTCGCCAGATTGTCTTGATAGGAGGTACGGCGTTCGGCCTCGGCATCCTCGGCGCCGCCCACGCGCACACACCCACCAGCGCGTTATTCTGGATCAGCATTTCTATTGGCGGACTTTCCGCCGCGGCTCCCGTGGGCTGGTCCATCCCGTCATTGATTGCTCCCGAGGGAAGCGTGGGCACTCTGGGCGGAATACTAAACTTCGGAAATCAATTGTCGGCCATCGTCGCGCCGATCGTCACCGGCTACGTGGTCGCTGCCACTCACGAATTCGCCTGGGCCTTCGTGGTCGCGACTACGTTCCTGCTCGCAGGCATCGCCGGCTACATCTTCTGGCTAGGCCGCATCGAACCAATACCCGAGCCGATCGGCGCGGAGCCAATCGCCGGTCCATCAATATGATCGCAGCGAATCTAGCGCGCCGGATAGTGCTTCGTGTCCTGCGTCCGCGAATTGAAGACGCCGAAGCTTCCATCCGTGTGTCCGGTCAACTCCAGATAATTCCCCGCATCCGGACCTGGCGGATTGGCAATGAATTCCGCCGCCACGTTGTGCGCCGTCCCGCCTTCATCCGAATAATGCAGCTGCCACAAATTTTCCAGGTGCGGAGACTTCTCAATAATGTCCCAAGTCGAAGGCGTGCCGCCCTTCTTTGCTCCGTTATCCATAATCGCCACGCGCGGCGCAATTCCCCACACCATCGCCGGGCTGCTGCTCTGCTGCCAGCCATGATGCGAGACGATGTACACATCCACGTGGCCCAATTTATTCACCGGGCACATCAATTCCATTTCCTTGTCCCAGGTCAGATCGCCCAGATCCACCACCCGCAGCTTCCCAAAAGTAATCAGCGTGCCCAGCGAACGCAAATTTTCCGTCTTGTCCGCGGGACGCGTCTCCGATTCCTTGCAAGCCGCATTCTCCTGCCCAGCTCCAGGCAGCGGCTTTTCAATCAACGTTCCGTCCGCGCTGATCACCTCGACATGCATTCCCTGAATCGGCAGCACAACGCCCGGTTTCGCCGTGATGCGCTTGTATTTCCCAGTCGCGAGCAAAGCCTGATACGCCTGCCATCCCTGCACCGTAGGCCCGTCTGTGCTCTCGCGGTTCTCGCCATGATCAATAAATGTCCCGACGGGAATCCGCGCCACCAGTTGCGGCACTCCGCCCACATGGTCCTCATGAAAATGGGTGATCAGCACGTAATCAATCTTGCTCAGCCCCGCCTTCTTCGCTGCCGCCACGATGCGGTCCGCGTCTCGCCCATTGTTCCCGTCCCATCCAGTATCAATCAGCAATGACTGTCCCTCGGGCGTCACAAACAAAGTCGCCTGCCCTCCCTCCACATCCACAAAATAAACCCGCAGCGACTTCGCTGCCGCAGGCGCAGCCGGCGCCGCGTTCGCGCCAGACAGCAGCGCAATTGCCGCGTACGCCGCCGCAAAAACCACGACGCTCGAAGTTATTCTGAAATGAAATCCGAAGCGGGCGGAAAGAGTCATGTTCAAGAGTCCCCACTCTTCATTTTCGTGAACGCACTTGCCGACAAAGATAGTCAATCCACCGCCCCATTTCGTCAACAAGCTTGTTTCCACACAGCAGCACGCCACACACCCAATCCGGTTCGAGTCAATCTCTGCGACAGCAGTTGAATTATCCCGCAGTCAAATCGCCGCGAGCGCGTCCCCTACCCTCCGCTTTCTGAAGGTCGGGTGTTTAGGCTCCCCAGCACCGACCAAGCATCTCGGCAGCCATTCGTTAAATTTGACGCACTTGATGCCTCCGGAGCATCCAACTCTCGCTGGGCTTTCTGGACGCTGCGGGCGAACTTGTGAATCGCCCCACGCGCCAATTTACCATCGCAATTTTAATCCTCGAAGCAAGGAGCATGAATAGTGAAATTCAGAAAACTGGGTAACACAGGACTCATCGTCAGCGAAGTCGCCCTCGGCACCATGCAGTTCGGCGGCAAAATGAATATGGGCAACCTCGATCAGCAGGACACCACGCGCATGGTGAAGCTCGCCCTCGACAGGGGCATCAACTTCATCGACACCGCCGACGTGTACAGCCTGGGAGAAAGCGAAACGCTGGTGGGCAACGCCTTGAAAGGCACAAGGAAGGAAATCGTCCTGGCCACGAAAGTCCGCCTGCCCATGAGCGCAAATCTAAATCACAGCGGCGCCACGCGCGTGAACATCATGCGCGAACTCGAGGAGAGCCTGCGCCGTCTGCAGACCGACTACATCGACCTCTACCAAATTCACGGATGGGACAGCAACACGCCCCTCGAGGAAACTCTGCGCGCGCTCGACGACGTCGTGCGCCAAGGCAAGGTCCGTTATATCGGCCTCTCCAACTACATGTCCTGGCAAGCCGCCACCGCCGTGATGCTGCAGCAAAATCTGGGATTGGAAAAATTCGTCACCGCGCAGATGTACTACAGCCTGGTCGGTCGCGGTCTCGAATACGAGTTCCAGTCGTTCGCCGAATATCACAATATCGGCATCCTGGTCTGGAGCCCGCTCGCCGGCGGCTTTCTTTCCGGCAAGTACACTCGCGCGAACCCAACTCCCGCCGGCACGCGTTTCGCCGAAGCCGGCGCGTTCGTTCCATTCGACAAAGAGATGGGCTACCGCGTAGTGGATACGCTGAAAGAAATTGCAGCGCGACGTCAGGTAAGTCCGGCTCGTCTTGCACTTTCATGGACGCTAGCACGCCCCGCAGTCAGCAGCGTCATCGTCGCCGCCCGCAAGCTCGAGCAACTGGAAGACAACATCGCCGCCGTCGATCTGCGGCTCGCGCCAGAAGACGTCCGTCAACTCGACGCAATCTCCGACCCCGGCGTTCCCTATCCAAGATGGATGGTCCTGCAACTCGACGTCGCCGAAGACCCGCGCTCCAAAGCGCTCTATCCCGAACGTTACGCCGACGGCGGCGCCTGGAAGGACCTAAGAGCCAGCCGCTGGTCCGGGTAATATCCACATCCCTGCGACGGGAAGAAATGCGGAGCCGAAAAGCTGGGTCAAAAATAAGCATTCGCATTGCGTCGGCGCGCAGGGAAGATGAATAGGAATTACATAACCGAGAGTGGAAGGCAGGAAGCAGGATCTCTACTGAGAGAATTGCTCGCAATGCCTGGATAAGAGGAAAGCAACTCGCCGCGGAAGACCACATCTCCGACCCATCCGATTCATCTTGCGATATCATCGCTGCGTCTTGTTTCGCCTGGAAAGATTGGCATAATGCGAAGCGGCGGATTTGCTCTATGGGGAAGAGCCCCACGCGGGAGTCCTGCGAGTGTACAGCACTCAAATAATGGGTTCGGCGTGCCACCACGACGACGCGAGTAAACGTTTTCATCCGGCAGCTTCGCGCGCCTCGCTCCCACCCGCACCGCAGATTGTTTTGCGCCCCGACCGGCGCGGAGATTCTCACCCATGACCACGAAAAAATTGCGCAGCCAGGAATGGTTCGGCCGCAAAGACCGCGACGGTTTCATCTACCGCAGCTGGATGAAAAATCAAGGCTGGCCGCACGACATGTTCAACGGCCGCCCGGTCATCGGCATCTGCAATACCTGGTCGGAGCTGACGCCGTGCAATGCGCACTTCCGCGAAATCGCCGAATGGGTAAAGCGCGGCGTGTGGGAGGCGGGCGGCTTTCCGCTGGAATTTCCGGTGATGTCCCTGGGCGAAACTCTGCTGCGCCCCACCGCCATGCTCTTCCGCAATCTCGCCAGTATGGACGTGGAAGAATCCATTCGCGGTAATCCCATGGATGGCGTGGTCCTGCTGATGGGCTGCGACAAAACCACGCCTTCGCTGCTGATGGGCGCGGCATCCTGCGATCTTCCGACCATCGGCCTCTCCGGCGGGCCCATGCTCAACGGAAAATTTCAGGGGCACGATATCGGTTCCGGCACCGGCGTCTGGCAAATGTCTGAAAAAGTTCGCTCCGGGCAAATGAAGCTCGAGGAATTTTTCGAAGCGGAAAGCTGCATGCATCGCTCCAAAGGCCACTGCATGACGATGGGCACTGCCTCGACGATGGCCAACATGGTGGAAGCGCTCGGCATGGCGCTGCCCGGAAACGCCGCCATCCCCGCAGTAGACGCGCGCCGCCACACTCTCGCGCAATTCACCGGCCGCCGCATCGTCGAAATGGTCAGGGAAGATTTGCGGATGTCGCAAGTTCTCACCCGCGCTGCGTTTCAGAACGCCATTCGAGCCAACGCCGCTATCGGTGGATCCACCAACGCCGTCATTCACCTGATCGCCATCGCCGGACGGATCGGCGTGCCGCTAACTCTGGCCGAATTCGACACGCTCGCATCGCACCTTCCGTGTCTCGTGAATCTGCAGCCTTCCGGCACGTACCTGATGGAAGATTTTTTCTACGCCGGCGGCCTGCCCAGCGTTCTGCGCGAACTCGGCGAAAATGACGCGCTCGATCGCGACGCGCTCACCGTCAACGGCCAGACGATCTGGCGCAATGTCTCAGAAGCCCCCTGCTGGAATCGCGAAGTAATCCACACTTTCGCAAAGCCATTCAAAGAAAATTCCGGGATCGCCGTCCTGCGCGGCAATCTTGCGCCCGATGGAGCCATCATCAAGCTCTCCGCCTCCAGCCCGCACCTCCTCCAGCACACCGGCCGGGCTGTAGTCTTCAGTTCCATCGAAGATTTTTACGCCCGTATCGACCAGGAAAATCTGGACATTGACGAAACCTGCGTAATGGTCCTGCAAAATTGCGGTCCTCGCGGCTATCCCGGCATGGCGGAAGTCGGCAATATGCCCCTGCCGCCGAAAGTTCTGCGCAAAGGCGTGAAAGACATGGTCCGCATTTCCGACGCGCGCATGAGCGGCACCGCCTACGGAACCGTCGTGCTGCACGCCTCGCCTGAAGCCGCAGCCGGCGGTCCGCTCGCGCTCGCGCGTTCCGGCGACACGATCACACTTGACGTTCCCGGCCGCACCATTCGCCTAAATGTGGACGACGCCACGCTAGCCGCACGCCGCGCGCAGTGGACTCCGCCGCCAAACCCGGCTCGCGGCTACGTAAAGCTCTACACCGAGCACGTGCAGCAAGCGAATCTGGGCGCCGATCTGGACTTCCTGGTCGGCAAAAGCGGCGCGCCCGTGGCCCGCGACAATCACTAAATGCGGACGAATCGCTTGCGCAACGAATCGAGGCAGTTCACGTTGCTTTCGAAGTTGTAGCGCGGGCGTTCCGCCGGTTCTTTTGACTTTGACGTTGTCTTTGAATTTGTAGCGGCCGTCCCGTGAAGCCAGACGGGCGTTCTTGACTTTGCTCTTGAATTTGTAGCGGCGTACTTCAGTGCGCCATCTTTGCCTCAAAAACCTCAGGGAGCCTCACATGTTGCGCTGGCGAATCGCGATCCTAGTAGGCGCCGCCATCGCCATCAGCTACCTGGACCGCCAAACTCTCCCCGTCGCAATCAAAGCCATCAGCCGAGATATCCCCCTCACCAACGTCCAATTCTCCAATCTTCAATCCGCCTTCCTCCTGGCCTACGCCTTCATGTACGCAGGCGGCGGCAAACTAACCGACGCGCTGGGCACCCGCCGCGGCTTCACCGTAATAATGATTTTCTGGTCGCTAGCGTGCGCCAGCCACGGCCTCGCGCTCACTTTCACGATGCTCGCCATAAGCCGTTTCGCACTAGGCATGGGCGAAGGCGGCGGCTTCCCCGCATCCACCCGCGCCGTGGCCGAATGGTTTTCGGTGAACGAACGAGCCACAGCGATGGGCATCATCAACGGAGGCACCGCCGTGGGAGCCGTCGTCGCGCCTCCACTAATCGCGCTGATCCTGCTCTACGCGAACTGGCGCTGGATTTTTCTCTTCACCGGCGCGATGGGCCTTCTGTGGACGGCCTGGTGGCGCGCCTCATACTTCCCACCAGCCGAACATCCGCAACTCACCGAACAGGAACGCGCGAAAATTCCTCTGCCCGCCGATCCGGCAGTCACGGCCGTCACAAAAGATATCGCGTGGCTCGATCTACTCCGCTTCAAAGAAACCTGGGGCGTAGTCACCGCAAAATTCCTAAGTGACGCCGCCTGGTACTTCTATCTCTTCTGGCTGCCAAAATATCTTTACGACGCGCGTAACTTCGACATTAAAGCCGTAGGCGCCGTAGCCTGGATCCCGAACGCAGCCGCAGGTATCGGATGCCTCGTAGGCGGATGGTTCTCGAGCTATCTGGTCCGCAAAAATTTCTCGGTGAACGTAGCCCGCAAAGTAGCACTAGGCCTGAGCGCCGCCGTAATGCCGCTAATCCTCCTGGTCGCCCGCGCGCCGGTCGCTTGGGCGCTCGCCATTTTCAGCCTCGCCTATTTCGGCCAGCAATCCTGGTCCACACTGGTGATGGTGCTCCCCACAGATCTTTTTCCCAGCAGCGTAGTGGGCGCAGTAGCGGGCATGGTCGGATTCGGCGGCGCAATCGGCGGCATAGCATTCGGCGAATTGGCAGGCTACCTGCTCGACCACGGCTTCGGCTACTCCACAGTCTTCCAGCTAGCCGCCACATTTCACGTAATCGCTTTTCTCGTGATACTAATCGCCGTGCCCAAAGTCGCCCCGCTCAACATGATGCGAAATTTAGCGACAGAAACTCAATCGTGAAGGAGCCCCATGAAGATTAAAGAAGTTCGCACACGCGCGGTCCGCTGGCGCGGCAAGACGGTTCCCTTGCCTCCGCATTTCTGCACCAATCCCATGGACCTACTGACGCTCCCGGAAGCCTCCATGCAGACTTTCACCTTCCACGGCTGGCTAATCGTGGAAATTTTCACAGACGATGGCCATGCGGGCATCGGCAACGCCGCCCTCGCGCCGCCCATCACCAAACAAGTAATCGACCTCTATCTGAAACCGCTACTGATCGGCGCCGATCCGTGGAACATCGAATTCCTCTGGCAGCACATGTACCGCAAGACGATGGCGTTCGGCCGCAAAGGCATCGGCATGGCCGCGATCTCCGCCGTTGACATCGCTCTGTGGGACCTGCTCGGCAAATCCGCGAACCAACCGGTCTTCCGCCTCCTAGGCGGCCGCACCAAACCGCGCATCCCCGTGTACGCCAGCCGCCTCTACAGCGTCGAACTCAGCGAACTCGCCGCCGAAGCCAAGCGCTACAAAAAAGAAGGCTATCGCGCCATGAAACTCCGCTTCGGCTGGGGCCCCAGCGACGGCGCCTCAGGCATGCAACAAAATGTTGAACTCGTCAGAACCGTTCGCCAGGCAGTAGGCGATGGCATCGACGTAATGGCCGACGCTTACATGGGCTGGACACTCGACTACGCCAAACGCATGCTCCGGCTCCTTGAACCCTTCAATCTTCGCTGGCTCGAAGAGCCCGTAATCCCCGACGACATCCACGGCTACGCCGAGCTAAAATCCCACGCCCGGATTCCCATCGCCGGCGGAGAACACGAATTCACGCAATACGGTTTCCGCGACCTTCTCGCCGCGCGCGCCGTGGATTACATCCAGTTCGACACCAACCGCGTCGGCGGCATCAGCCAAGCCCGCAAAATCTCCGCGCTAGCCGAGTCGTATTCCGTGCCGGTAATCCCCCACGCCGGACAGATGCACAACTACCACGTAGTTATGGCCAGCCTGAATTCCCCCATGGCAGAATATTTCCCCATCGTGGACGTCGAAGTCGGCAACGAACTTTTCTGGTATATCTTCGAAGGTGAGCCCAAAGCCAAAGACGGCTTCGTCGATCTCGACGACAACCTTCCCGGCCTTGGCCTCACCGTAAACGAGAAAGCCTTGGCAAAGTTCGAGGTGATCGAGTGAGCCGCATCTCATGACCCGACTAATTCAAATCGCAAAAGGCAGAGATCGCGCAGTGGCCGTCGTTGAAGAGCCTCACCTCCGCCTGCTCCACCAGGCCTCATCTATGTACGCCCTGGCGCACGAAGCCATCGCCCATGGCGTAAAGCTCAGCACCCTCGTGCAACAGAAACTCTCAAACCTCGTGCTCGAGTACGACGCCATCTATTCTGGCCAATCTGAATGGCGCGTCCTCCCTCCCATTGATCATCCCGAGGAGCCGTCCCGCTGCCTCGTTTCCGGCACCGGACTCACTCATCTCGGCAGCGCCCGCGATCGCCAGGACATGCACGCCGTCGCCAGCGAATACCTCACCGACAGCATGAAAATGTTTCGCTGGGGAATAGCAGGCGGCCGCCCCGCCACAGGAGAAATCGGCACGCCGCCCGAATGGTTTTACAAAGGCACGGGCACGATCCTCCGGGCCCACGATGAGCCCCTCGAAATTCCACCGTACGCAGAAGACGGTGGTGAAGAAGCCGAAATCGCCGGCATTTACATCATCGCCGCCGACGGCCGCCCGCACCGGATCGGCATGGCGACCGGCAATGAATTTTCCGATCACATATTCGAAAAAAAGAATTACCTGAATCTCGCCGGCTCGAAACTGCGCACGCCCGCGTTAGGTCCCGAACTCGCGCTCGATCCTACCTTCGACTCCGTCCAAGGAGAAGTGACCATCGAACGCGCGGGCAAATTGCTCTGGAGCAAGAAAATCCGTACCGGCGAATCCGAAATGTGCCACAGCCTGCGCAACATGGAGCACCATCATTTCAAATACGAATCGCACCGCCGCGCGGGCGACGTGCACGTCCATTTCTTCGGCGCCGATTGCCTCAGCTTCGGCGAAGGCATCCGTCTCGCCGACGGAGACGTCATGCAAGTTCAGTTCGCAGGTTTCGGCCGCCCGCTGCGCAACCCGCTGCAGGTGGCTGCGGCCAAACTCGCACTAATCGAGGTTATTTCACTGGGGTAATTTCACTGGAGTAATTCCTCTGGGGTGAACTAACAAATGACCAAGCCGCGCGTAGCAATCTTAGGATTAGGACTGATGGGCGCAGGAATGGCAGGACGCGTCCTCACCGCCGGATTTCCGCTCGCCGTCTATAACCGCGATCCGGAAAAAACCGCACCCTTCGCGAAAGCCGGAGCCTACGTAGCCCGTACGCCACGCGATGCCGGCGCCCGCGCCGACATCATTATTACTATGCTCACCGACGACAACGCCTCCCGCGCCGTTTGGCTCGATAAAGCAGCCGGAGCCCTGGCCGCGGCCGCCCCGGGCACATGGCTCATCGAATCCAGCACCGCAAGCGTCCCATGGATTCACGAGCTAGCCGCTGCGGCCAAACAGCATCAATGCGAACTCCTCGACGCCCCAGTAACCGGCTCGAAACCGCAAGCCGCCGCCGGCGAATTGCTCTTCCTCGTCGGAGGTTCTACCGAAGCACTCGCCGCCGTGCGCCCCGTACTAGCAGCAATGAGTCGCGACGTTCTGCATCTAGGTCCCACAGGCAGCGGCGCAACCTTGAAGCTAATCAATAATTTCCTCTGCGGCGTCCAAGCCGCATCCATCGCCGAAGCCATGGCCCTAGTCACGGCCAGCGGCCTCGATCGCGAAAAATCCCTAGCCATGCTCGCCGCTGGCGCCCCCGGCAGCCCGCTACTAAAAGTCATCACCACCCGCGCCGCCGCAAACGACTACACTCCAAATTTCATCCTGCGCCTCATGGCCAAAGATCTGACCTACGCCCGCGAAGAAGGCGCCCGCCACGGCATCGCCATGAACACCGCCACCCCAGCCATCGCCGATTTCGAAAAAGCGATCGCCGCCGGCTACGGCGAAAAGGATTTCTCCGCGGTAATTCCCGCCCTGCAAAAAAAGTGAACTTCACCCCATCATTTTGTGGGGATTACATGGCTGTCCGTTGACCAAATTACGCGCCCATCCGCATCATAAAACTCCAACAGCGGATGACGATCGCCATCCACCGTCATCTTGCCCCGCATGTGCCCCGCCGAGTCCTTCAGCACGAAGGCCCGCGCTTCCACCGTCGTGTTCTCCGCCTGCGCGGCGACTTTTGCCGGATGGGAGAAGACCGAAGCCAGAAGCAATACCGCTACCGCAATTTTCCAGAACAGGTTCTGCCTTTCCAGTCTTGCTACACGAAGCAGCAAACCCCTGTAATCAACGTCGGTCGTTTTCATCGATGAGCTCCTTGGGCGGCCCGCGCGCCACTCTCTGTTAGAACGACCGAGCCCGAATTTCTTGCAGCAAAGTGCCAAAGGACTCTCACGTTTCAACTTCATTCCCCGGAAACGGCAATCTCCCCATTGCCGGACCACGCCACAACCCAGTCTCAGGTATTTCGCCTAATTGCGGCCACCACCGCCCACATGCCAGAATGTATTGCAGGATTGTTCTTAGGGGCAGCGCGGATTCCCACATGTCAAACGCCTTACCCGATCACGCCAAACGAAATCCCACGCAGTACAACATCGAAGCCATCGCCAAACTGGAACAGGATGCACTCGAACGCCGCACCATGGCCGAGCGCGTCAGCGAGGCCATCGCCAAATTCATTGGCAGCGCGGCGTTCCTCCTGTTGCAGATCTTTCTGGTGCTCGCATGGACCGCCATCAATCTCAACTTGATCCCTGGCGTAAAACCTTTCGATCCGTTCCCGTTCGGCATCCTGGCTCTGCTGATTTCTTCGGAAAGCGTCATCCTCACAATTTTCGTATTGATGAGCCAAAACCGCATGACCCGCCAGGCCGAAAGGCGATCTCACCTGGACCTGCAGGTCGGTATGCTCGCCGAACAGGAACTCACCACGATGCTCGAGATGCAACAAAAAATCTGCCAGCGCATCGGCGTGGACGTCGCTGCTTCCACCACAGAGCTGCAAGGCTTCGCCGCAACCACCGATGTGCACAAGCTAGCCAGCGAACTCGAAGACAAGCTGCCCGAGAAATAGCGAAGGAGAATTAGTGCCGGGGCGGGGTCGGACTGCGAGCGACGCAGAAAATTCGTAATCTACGACTGCTCGAATGTAAACCGGCGCGCGGGTAAATCGTTTGATCAGATATGAGCCACAGGAAGCGTTAGCGACATCCGTTCTTGAGATGTGCGAGTTGCTCGTCGGTCAGAGTCTCTCCTAACTACGCACTTGCGTTGAGGTCGTCGCAGCGCGATCCCGCGCTCTTTTTGCCGGCCCGCGCACGGACGGAGGGGATTCTCCCGGAATGGCGTCGGCATGAGCCTGCGCGTCCGCGCCTGTGGCCCGCCGTCCGCGGCAAGCGTCTGGAATTTCGGCTGCAAGGCCGTCAGTCCTTGGATAGAAAGGTTATCGTCGCGCTGCTTCGGCTAGTTAAATTGACCCTTCAACTTATGACTTGGGAAGCAAACGCATGAAGATTTTCCAGTACGAAATCGGCGCCAGGCGTTCCAGGAATGCCAGAAATTTTGCGTCGTTGCCGACCAGCACGCGCGGCGAGCGGCGCTCGATGCCCTTCACGATAATTTCGCCGGCGGCTGCGGGCGGCATCCGCAGTGCTTTTTTCGCCAGGGCTCTGCGCCGAGCGATTTCTTCCGCAGGCATGTCCCTCGGTACGCGAGCGTTATCCGCAATCGAAGTTGCCACGCCACCCGGATGAACCACCGTAACCCCGACTTTCGAACCAACCAGTTCGTGCCGTAGTGAATTCGAAAATCCGCGCACGGCGAACTTGCTTGCCGAGTAAGCCGTTTCCCCGGGCGGCGAGATCAATCCGTATACACTCGAAAGGTTCACCACTCGTGCGTCATCGCTTTTTCGCAACAGAGGCAGAAACGCTCGCGTCATGCGCACCACGCCCCACACGTTTATTTCGAACAACCACTCGAAATCTTCCTCGCTCACTGCTTCGAATGTGCCGCCGATGGCCACGCCCGCATTGTTTACAAGGATGTCCACCCCGGGATGCGCGGCGATCACAGCTTCTGGAAACGCTGCCACCGCACGCCGGTCCGCAACGTCAAGATGATGTCGGCTGATGCGCGGCGCACTCCGCGCAGCGCTGTGGTTTGCCCCTTCCGTATGAGCGAGTTGTGCCAGCCGCGCCGTTTCTGATAGTCCCGCGTCATTCACGTCCGCCAGCGCAAGGTTGCAGCCACGGCGAGCCAGCGAAACGGCAATGGCACGGCCGATGCCGCTCGCAGCGCCGGTGATCACCGCCGTGCGATTCTCAACGTTCATTGCGCTGGTCATAAATCTCCCGTCCGCAGCACGTCAGGCGCATGACTCTACTCCGGGTTGCGGGAAAATCATCCAATCAGATGGTCACTTTGAGGTGAACGTCACCAACGCGGCTGGCATTGTCAGCCTCCGACGTTCGCAGAAAATTCATGGTTCCATCGCTTACCGACCCAAACGTCAAGGCGACCAGGTCTTTCACATAATTCTGCGGCACTCTCCACGGCGCTTTCTGTCCCTGCCGGGGCAGCACGCCGTCGGCGCGGCGCACGTAGCCTGAACTAAAGTCGAGCAAAGGCTCGGGGTTGACTGATGGCTCCGGAAGTTTGGGCACACAGATCGAAAATCCCTTGCGATCCATATATTTAAGCAACCGGCACACAAAACGCGCCGTGAGATCACACCGCAGCGTCCACGAATTATTCGTGTACCCAAAGGCGAGCGCCAGATTCGGGACACCGCTGAACATCGCGCCTTTGTATACCAGCTTCTCGTTAAATTTGGCCGGCACGCCATCAACCAGAATTTCAGCCCCGCCCATCAGCTTCACCACGAGTCCCGTCGCTGCAACGATGATATCCGCCGGCAAGGCCCTGCCAGAACTTAAACGGATGCCGGACTCCACAACTTCCGCGATCGCGTCGGTGACCATCTCAACCCGTCCGGAACGGATCGCGGCAAACAGGTCGCCGTCCGGCACCAAGCATATACGCTGGTCCCATGGGTTGTAGCGCGGCGTAAAGTGCCGCTTCACGTCGTAGTCGGGATGAAGCTGTCGCCTGATTCCCTTGAGGATCAAGCCCTTGATCGTCTCTGGTTTAGTGCGCGCCAGGTAAAACATGGTGATGCTGTACAGCAAGTTCTTCCATTTTGTGACTTTCGCGGCTATCCCTTTCGGCAAATGCCGATACATCCAGATGGCCATTGCGTCCTTGGTCGGACGCGTAACCACGTAGCTGGGCGAGCGCTGCAGCATCGTCACATGCGCGGCCTCCTTGGCGAGCGCCGGAACCAGCGTCACCGCCGTAGCGCCGCTTCCGATAACAATAATTCGCTTGCCCGCGTAATCGAGCGACTCGGGCCACTGCTGGGGGTGGATGAACTGCCCCTGAAACCGATTCATGCCCGGAAACTCCGGGTTGAAGCCTTTTTCGTAACTGTAGTAACCACTGCACATATAAAGGAAGCGGCAGACCAGCCGCACGATCCCTCCATCTTTGGTCTGCGCCTCCACCGTCCAGCGCGCGTTGGTCGAAGACCACGAAGCTCGAATCATCCGATGTCCCAGCCTGATGTGTCGGTCAATGCCATAGTGTGCCGCGGTATCGCGGATATAATTCCAGATGGCGGGTCCGCCTGCGATCGCTTCATCCGCCTGCCATGGCCGAAAAGGAAATCCCAAGGTGTACATATCAGAATCGGAGCGGACGCCCGGATAGCGGAACAGATCCCAAGTTCCGCCGATTGCATCGCGCGCCTCCAGAATCGCGTAAGTTTTCCTGGGGAAAGCGCTCTGCAAATGGTAAGCAGCATCAATACCGGATATGCCAGCGCCCACGATTAGAATATCTAGTGTGTCGCGCTGTTCTGGTGTTTGCATCGGCATGTTTGGGTAGTTCTTGCGCCCGGCGCGTCGCCGCAGCACGAGGCGCTTCCGGTCTCGAGTTAATTAAGTACGTCTCCAGTACGCGGAAACTATTCGAGCAGATTAGGCTCATCCTGGATAATACGCGCGAGCAATGGCTGAAACTGAAACCATCCTGCGAGGTGGTTTCCCACTTGTTCTCTCGTTGTAACCGCGGCGGCGTGATCTATCTTTACCGGCACGCCCGCCGCCTCTGCGAGCAACTGCGCCTGGCAACTGCGGTCCATGGTGATGAACCACCACGCCGCTTCCTCCACGCAATGGCCGACGGTGATCAGTCCGTGATTGCGCAGAATAGCGGCTTTGTGTTGTCCGAGAGCCTGCGCGATCCGCTCGCCCTCGGACGTTTCATAGACCACGCCGGTGAACTCCGCAAACAGTCCGTGGTCCTCGTAAAACGCACAGGCATCTTGCGTGATGGGGTCGAGCAGCCGCCCCAGCGACGCCCAGGATTTCCCGTACATCGAATGCGCATGCGCAGCCGCGATTACGTCCGGACGTGCGGCGTGTACCTGCGAGTGGATCGCAAACGCCGCTGCATTAACCGGATAATTTCCTTCCACCACTTCGCCGCGATGATTCACCAGAATCAAGTCGGACGCGCGAATTTGGCTGAAGTGCTTACCGAAAGGGTTCACCCAGAAGTGGTCGAGTTGCTCCGGATCGCGTGCGGTGATGTGTCCCGCCACTCCCTCATCGAATCCGAAACGCGAAAAAAGACGGAATGCGGCAGCCAGCATGCGCTTCCGATGCAAGCGCTCTTCGCCCGCCGTGGCAAACACAGGCGGCCGCGGAATGTTCAGTACATTTGCGGGTGCTCCAGCCATTTGGACCTCCCAGCCTCTTCAATCCCCTGACTTGGCACAATGCCGGCGATTATATACAATGCCCGTCGCGTTAGTCACCGTCATCTGTAAGCGACTATCAGCAGTCGGTGCGCTTGCTGCTCCGCCCCGATTAGCAGCACCAGAGGGATCACCGATGAGCCAATTGAATCACAAATTCGAGCTTGCTGCCCGGCCCGTGGGTATGCCCAAACGAACCGATTGGACATACAAGGAGGAGCCGGTTCGCGAACCCGCCGCGGGCGAGCTGCTCATAAAGATCCTGTATATTTCGCTCGATCCAGCTATGCGCGGATGGATGAATGAAGGGAAATCCTACATTGCTCCAGTGGAAATCGGAGCGGTGATGAGGGCTGGTGGGCTGGGGCGCGTAGCGGTGTCGAAAAATCCAAAATTTGCCGTCGGCGATTACGTTTACGGAGCTTTCGGCGTTCAGGAATTCGCAATTTCGAACGGCAACGGCATCACGAAGATAAATGCGGGCGCGGTCGCGTTGCCTGTTTTTCTGGGGACGCTTGGCATGCCCGGAATGACCGCGTATTTTGGTTTGCTAGATATCGGCCAGCCAAAGCCCGGCGAGACTGTCGTTGTCTCAGGCGCCGCCGGAGCGGTAGGAATGGTCGTTGGACAGATCGCCAAAATAAAAGGCTGCAAAGTGGTAGGCATCGCCGGCGGGGGCGAGAAGTGCAATTACATTGTAAAGGAGCTGGGCTTCGACGCCGCCGTTGACTACAAGTCCGAGGATGTCCGCAAGTCTCTGCGCCAGCATTGCCCGAATGGCATTGACGTTTATTTCGACAACGTGGGTGGCGACATTCTCGACGCTGCGCTTGCGCAGCTCGCGCGCGGCGCACGAGTGGTCATCTGCGGCGCAATTTCGCAATACTGCAATACGACGCCAGTCAAAGGACCTTCGAACTATCTGTCTCTTCTGGTTAATCGCGCCAGCATGAAAGGTATGGTGGTATTTGACTACGCGGATCGTTACGCTCAAGCCGGACAGGAGATGGCGGCCTGGATGGCGGCCGGCAAACTCAAATCGCGCGAGCACATCGTAGACGGCCTCGAATCGTTCCCCGAAACGTTGCTGAAGCTCTTCAAGGGCGAGAACATCGGAAAACTCATACTCAAAGTAGCCGACGCGTAATGCCCCAAAAGAGCCCGTGAGAAACAGCCCTCGCCTGGATGTTCTTAGGAGAAATGGTGCAGCTCTAGTTTTGTTCTCATTCCTGTCGAATCTGGCTGGAGGTACAAACAGTTGAGGCAACACCAAATTCACGGCCGGATCATTACTTCATTCGGCCCGGACGGCAAACTAAACTTTGTGCCTCGCTCGCGATTCAGTTTCAGGGTTGCGGGGACGTCCAGCTGAGCAATCTGAAGCTTTCGCGTCCACGATCCGCTGCTCCAATGGTCTGCGCTGGCGTATATGGTTGAGGCTACAATCACATATTTTCCTATCTCTTCCTTGTGCCCATCACGAAACACGAGCACAGCGGGTGGAAGCTCGCTTGGAGGTTCGGCAGTCGGAATTCGGCGAGCTGTAGCGGGGGCAGGGGATAGTAGATCGGACGCTTGCTCCGACCCTGCCGCGCTGGATTGTCCATCAGTCTGTGATTGCCCGTAGTTTGTAATTCGCACCCAATGATCGCCGTGCAATTCAAGCAGCAGCGACTCGGGCGGGGTCGGCACTGGAGCCGGGGAAGCTGTCTGAGCAGTCCGCTCGACGTTCTGCTTCATAGGCGCCTCGATTATCCCCGAGTCGGAATCGTAATCAGAATGGAAGTATGGCGCAAATCCCGAACCAGAAGAAAATCGTCGCGAACGGCGCGAGGCGACGACAGGGGATCTGACACCCGATCGACGTGCGAGGTTCATTCGAGGCCGACTCGCTTGAGCCGACGCGACATGTCTCTGAGCCTGCGCGGACGATGCAAATATAGTCGCTGCGAGTATTACAAGATCCAGCATGAACAGGCGGTTTTTCATGCACCAATCCGTTCCAGAGCGGCTTTCCCTTCCAACCTAGGTATAGTCTCAGGGGTTCCGGGAGTCAAGTTTTGGTTCCCTAGTGATCCGAGTCCGTAGCCCCTGCAGCGGCCCGCACACTATTGGGCTTGGTTCTCCTAGTCGGCGGATGCCTCACGTTGCCTTTGCTTTCCGTGCAAATCGCAAATTCGGCGAACCTACCAACGAATTTGCAAGAATTTGCAGGCAGCTGGCAAGGGGAATTCAAAGGGCACGTATTTATCACTCTCAATTTGAAAATTGACGCTGACAAACTTGTTGGTACATGCATTGGCGAACTAACCCGTGTGGACGAGAAAAGCTCCACTGATCGGATTCTGGACTCGCGGCTTGATGAGAGTAAGTTGGATTTGAAAATTGCCGACAACGGCGATGAACAAAATGCAATGAAATGTGCGCTCTGGTTGACTTCCAGAAATCGCGGTGAATTAGAAGTCGTCGCTTCCGACAATGATAAATGGAAGCGATGGAAATTGGTTCGAACGTCTCCGGCCCCCCACTAGTATTGCTACCCTCCAGTCCGCTGCGCGTTAACCTGCCGCAAATGATGAACAAGGGTCTTTCATGGCGACTATATGGCTGAGTGCGGAGTTCCAGCGGAAATATCAGAATGCTGCGACTGCAGCCAGTCTTGAACCCGCTTGCGAATCCAAGTGCGAGAAACATTCTTGCCGGCCACAGCCTCGATGCGACGGGCAGCGTCCTGATCGGGATTCACAATTACGTCCTCGCCGGCTCCCGTATGCGGATATCGACCTCGGCCATGCCGTCTCAGTCTGCCCTCTACCTGGTTATGAAAGCCGCATTGAAAAATGGACTGTGCGTGAAGATCCTACGCTGGTATTGAATACCCCAGAAAGATGAGCCTCTTCGGCGTACTCAAAACGCCGGTGCAGCGATTCCAAAGTTTTCGGGCATGGTTGGGCTATCCCTCCAGTATTCGGTTTGCTCGTCATCGGGCACCAGAAACCTTGACCACAAGGGTTGCAGTGGCCTAAATTTCTCCCCGAATCGGGGAGCGAATCCCAAACTTCCAAACAGGTCGGCGGAGGAACAAGCCATGAAGATAACTTTATACGCGGTGGCGGCGATCCTCGCGTTGGTGATTGCCGTGGTGGGCGGCAGGTCCATCTCTGCGCAGCAGAAGCAGGACAAATATACGCTGCAGATACCGGGTGGGCTCGCATTCTCTGAGGTGAGAGGATACGAACAATGGCAGGTAGTCGGCCCCAGCCTCACCGAATCCGCAAACGTGATCCGGGCGATCGTGGCCAATCCGGTGATGATCCAAGCGTACCGGGAGGGCGTTCCCGGCAATGGCAAGGCGTTCCCTGACGGCTCCAAGATTGTGAAGCTGGAGTGGGTACCAAAAAAGATAACGGATCCACCTTTTTCGGCGAGTACGCCGGACACAGTGCCTGGCGACCTCGAGCAAGTCGAGTTCATCGTGAAGGACAGCAAGAGGTTTTCCGAGACGCACGGATGGGGATTTGCGATGTTCGTCTACGACCCCGCGTCCGGAACGTTCGCCCCGGCCACGATGGCCAGCAAGCCTCCGGTGGGTCACGACGCCAAGTGCGGCGCCACATGCCACGAGCTGGCGGCGTCAAAGGATTACATTTTTACGGCATATCCTAAAAGGTAAGTCCGATCAGGCGCGCTCGACTTTTCGATTCGTCGGCAATCTGGAAACCGGTTTCTGTAATTCGTAGTTGGTAGAGCACTTGGAACGCAATCTTAAGAGGAGGAATAATATGAAACGGATCGGTTTCTTACTGCTTGCAGCTGTAACTGTGGCCGGCATCGTCGCCCATATGGCGCACGCGTCTGGACAGTACGAGGGAGACTCCTCCCCAATCTATGGCGTCAAGATCCCAACCGGATACCGCGATTGGCAATTGATCGCCGTGAACCAGCTCCATTTCGCCGGCATGGGCGAGCAATTGCGCGCTCAACTCGGCAACGATATAGCGATCAGAGCCTTCAAGGAAGGGAGCCTGCCGTTCCCCGACGGTGCCATCATTGCCGCGATTCATTGGACTCGCGTCCCGTCTGAAACCAACAACAAGGTCCTTGATGGCCCATTTCCCGGCACTGAATCGTTCGTCATCGGGGCGCCTGTGAATGTGCAGTTCATGGTAAAGGATTCAAAGAAGTTCGCCGCGACGGGCGGCTGGGGCTTTGGTGATTTTAAGAACGGAAAGGCGGGCGACAAGGAGCTGCACGAGGCCTGCTTTCCCTGCCACGTGCCTGCGAGAGACCGTGACTACGTTTTCGCTCGTTATGCATCCTCACCTTGATATCGGGAACGAGCTAGCACGCGTACCAGATCACAAGAAAAATAATGACATAGGGAAGGTCACAGCCATGAACGCCAACGAAGTCAGCGGGAGCGCCCCGGCCAGTAAAGCGGGCGCCCAAGCTGACATGAAAGTCGAGGTCATCGTCATTTCAGTCTCGGACATTGACCGTGCGAAGGCGTTCTACTTGAAACTCGGGTGGAGGCTGGACGTCACGCCGTCCGGAGTGGTTCAGTTCACGCCTCCGGGCTCCTGGTGCTCGGTCCAATTCGGCAAAAGCCTCACCTCGCCGGCGCCCGGCTCATCCAAGGCTTATCTCATCGTTGCCGACGTCGTGGCCACCCGGGAGCGGTTGGTCGCCTCCGGCATCGACGTGGGCGAATTTTTCCACAGTGGACCAGAAGGCCGGGGCAGCGGCCTGGATCCCAAGCGTGCCAGCTATCGCTCGCGCGCCACTTTCAGCGACCCCGACGGAAATGTCTGGCTGCTGCAAGAAGTTACGACCCGGCTTCCCGGGCGAGTTGACGCAGGCTTAAGTGCGTTCAGTTCCGTAAGCGATCTGGCGAATGCCATGCGGCGCGCGTCTGTGGCGCACGGGGAGCGCGAGAAGCGCATCGGCACGGCCGATCCGAATTGGCCCGATTGGTACGCCGAGTATATCGTGGCGGAGCAGGCCGGCGGAGAGTTGCCGAACTAAGTAGGCGCATAAGCAGATGCTGGGTAACGCAAACTATGTCCCGCGCGCGAACCGAATTTGACCCAGTCTGAGTATTCGCAGCCCTTCCGCCACATCCAGTACAACCGCACTGCCAGTCTTCGGGCCATCGCCCCCTTTCGAGCTGATTGTTTCTGCCTTGCGAGTTGCCGCCTCCGCCCAAAAGGGTGCTATTTGCCGCGTTCACGATCACGTCCACGTTCTGCGCGGTGATATCGCCGTTCAGAACGCGAACCTTTCCAGACAGGAAGCTGCCCAGGGATTTCGAATGCTCCATGACGGAACGCTCCCAGCTAGGAATCCCCTTGCTTAACAAACCGACTCCCTGTAGTCAACGTGTAAGCGCAAGTCGCAACCGGACGCCAGAGACTCCGCATTCGGTACCTATCTTGAAGTATGATCGCGCGTACCGATTCTCTGGAAATCGCTGGCTACGAATTGGGGAATATGATGGAACACAACTTGGACGATACCGTACGCCTTCTCGCTCGCACGCCCGCTGGTCTCGATGCGCTTCTGCGCGACCTACCGCAAACCTGGACGTCCCGAAACGAAGGTGAAAACACCTGGAGCGCGTTCGACGTCGTTGGCCATCTGGTTCACGGCGAACGCACCGACTGGATGTTGCGCGCGAAGATGATTCTGCAGTTTGGCGAGACTCGCGCGTTCGAGCCCTTCGATCGTTGGGGGCAGGTACGAGAGAGCGAAGGCAAATCGTTGGGAGAATTGTTGGATGAATTTGCGCGGTTGCGTCGTGAAAACCTGATCGAACTGCGCGCATTTGATTTGCGGACAGAGGACCTCGATCGGCGTGGACGCCATCCCGCCCTTGGAGTCGTCACTCTGTCAGAGCTGCTGGCCACTTGGGCAGCTCACGACCTAACTCATTTGCACCAAATCTCGAGAGTCATGGCGCACCAATACCGGGAGGCCGTCGGTCCATGGAGCCGATATCTTGGTGTACTCCAGTGCGTCGGCCACAGCGCCCCTTAAAGTTCAAACGTAGCGCCTCGGTCCGCCGAGCTAGTGGCTCACGTTCGAGCGGAGGCGCGTTACGGTCCACATGGAGTAGAAGTTCGCCGGTAACGGACTTAGAACAGTTTGTGACGCTCACTAGGCTGATTACATTTTCTTTGTTTACGCCCAGGAGGGCCCTCTCACTTGGAAGTTCCTTTGGCGGCACTTTCCTTCAGGAGTATTCGGATTTCGCTTTCAAAGGCATCTTTGTCCACCATACCGACGTGCACGTCAGCGATCCTGCCATCGCGGTCGATGAGCAACGTTGCGGGCATAGCATTGAAGCCGAAGTGCTTTCCCATATCCCAATTTCCAATCACGATCGGATAGTTGATCTTGTGTTCTTGCAGGAAGGGCTTCACGGACTTCCAGCCGTCGTCGTCCAGCGAGACGCCAATCGCGGATAGTCCGGCCTCTTTATACCTGTCCTGAAACGCCATGTACCAGGGAATTTCTTGTTTGCACCCTGTACACCAGGTCGCCCAGAAATCCAATAAGACGACGCGGCCTTTATAGCTGGACAGTCTGATGAGCGCGCCTTGCGAATCTTTGAGCCTGAAGTCCGCCGCGTCCTTTCGGACGGCGCCCGGCATGAGGTCTGTCGGTGCGGTTGCGAGCGCAGCGCAGGATGAGATTACTAGAGCAATTGACGCGACGATGGAGCGTTTAATAGGCATAACGTCCTCATTGGGGAGTGCTGCAGTACGCAAGCCGAACTTGTCGTTCGGCTACTCGGTAGTAATCCAGAACTTCCGTCGTTGAAAGATGGGCTGCTAAGAGCGCAACACAGCAGCAAAATTATCTTTGCCGCGTCTGCAGTTTATCGAGTGCGCGCTTCAACTCTTCCAGCTTCTGGCCGGCTTCACCGAGTTTGCCTTCCGCCGTCAGGCGCTGATAATCAGCAAGGTCTTTGGCGGCTTCCGCGATGAGCGCGCTGCGATCCTCTGCGGGCGGGGGCGACGCGGCGGATGCCGGAGCGCTTCGCGTCGGCTCCACGGTGACTGCCGCGGCGCTCAGCGATGAGGCTCCGCCGCCAAAAAGAGCGGCCATCGCAGACTCGAAGGTCGGTCCGTAGGCCAGCCGATCTTGCAGCGCGAGCACGACCAGACGCAACTCCGGCATCGGACTTCGCTCCGCTTGCAGGTAAATCGGTTCCGCATACAACAGCGCGCGCCCGGTCGGGATCACCAGCAATGCGCCCCGCCGCACATGCGAGCCTTGCTGATTCCAGAGCGTTAATTGCCCAGAAAGCTGCGCGTTCTGATCAATTCGCGCCTCGATTTGCAGCGGTCCATCGACAAGCTTCGTTTTGGGGAAGTTGTAGACTACCGACGTACCGTACTGAGCGCCGTCGCTGCGCCCGGCGATCCAGCCGATCAGATTATTTCGGTTGGCCGGTGTAAACGGCAGAATCTCCACAAACTCTTCTCCGGTTTCGCCTGGCAGTTTCATCAGCACGAAGTTCGGCTGCATCGCCTGCGTTACTTGCTGACCGGCGTCACTCATGCCAACTTCGGTGGCGACGGTCCACAGATCCTCACGGTTGTAGAACGCTTCGGGATCCGTCATGTGATACAGGCCGTACACTTCGGCCTGCAATTTAAGCAACAACTCGGGGTAGCGCACATGTTTGCGCAGTCCCGGCGGCATCATGGCGGCATCCTTGAACAGGCTCGGAAAGATCCGGCGATAGGCTGCGATGATCGGATCATCGGGATCGAACACGTAAAACGTGGTCGTACCATCGTAGGCGTCGACAACCACCTTCACGCTGTTACGCATGTGGTTGATGGGATTGCCGTCGAGCTGGTAGTGGGTTGAGTACGGATAGCTGTCTGAAACTGTGTATCCATCGATGACCCACGACAGACGACCGTCGTCGCCGAGCACGATGTACGCGTCCGGATCGTAGGTCAGGAACGGCGCTAACGCCGAGATACGATCGCGTATGTTGCGGTGCATCAGCAGCCGGCTATCCTTGTTTACGTCATCGCTGAATGGTAGCTTCGCGAGATCGCTCTGATCGAGTGCGATGATCAGTCGGAGCAAGAAGCCGCCGAGTGCGATGCCGCCGTTGCCTTCGTACGACGTGAGGTTGTTAGTCGCGCCCTGCGGGTAGTTGAATTCCTGCTGCCGGGTCTTCACGTAGACGTCGGTATTGGTCAACTCGCCGAAGTAGATCTCTGGACGCGTCACGGCTAGACTACGCACCGTGCTCTGGACCGGCATGTTGCTCAAAATCAGGGTGGGCAACCCTTCCGCCGTGAAACCATTGACCGGGTTCATCGTGATGCCATAGCCGTGCGTGTAGATCAGCTTCTCGTTAATCCAATTGCGGCTGCTCTCCGGAAGTTTATCGACATTCAACTCGCGCGCGGCGAGCATCACCTCGCGAGTTGTGCCATCGATTTCATAGCGATCAATGTCGATGTCGGGAAAGTCGTAGTAGGTACGGATTTCCTGAATCTGGCGTAGCGTGTCCTGCAATGCATGCCAGTCCCACAGCCGGATGTTTTGAAGCGTAGCCTGATTGTTAGCCGCTTCGGCCGCCTCAACGGTCGTCTCAGCCGGAAACTCGCGCTGCGCGACTCGGTTCAATCCGTAGGCCTGCCGCGTCAGATCGGTGTTGTATACAATGTAGGGCCTCTCGCGAACCAGTTCGTTCGGTTTGACGACAAAGCTGCTGACGTACCAGGCGACGGCTTGAACACCGAGATAACAAACTGCGGCCGGAAGGATCGCCCCGATCAGCCAGCGACCCCGCGGCACTCGCACAGCGTTGACCAGTGCGATCACTGCACCGAGAACGAGCGCTACGCAGACGACGAGCATCCCTGTGAGCGTGATGTGCGCGTCCGTGTAAGTCACACCCCCAAAGATCGTGTGATCATCGAACAATCGCTCGAACCGTCCGATATAGACGCGCATCGCGAGGATCAGCAATAGAAACACAACCGTGACCGACAGCCCACGCCAAGGTAATGTGACGGAGCGGCTGAGACGGCCGGCGAGCACGCGGCTTCCGCCCGTGATGAGGACAAAGAAGGCGGCTACCAGACAGGTAATCACGGCTAGTGTAAGCAGCCAGCCGGCGACGAGCTGCCACGCGGGAAGGGCAAACAGAAAAAAGTTCAGCGGCTTGCCAAAAATCGGGTCCACGACGCTGCCAGTTGCAGAGGGTGCGAACCAAAAGAGCGCGAGTGTCTGCCATTCCGCCATCATGCCGGCGCCGGTTGCGGCGGCAATAGCGAGCGAAATGCCGAGCGCGATGAGGCGCAGTACAGGCTCAACGGGCAGCTTCACCTGTCGTCCGCCGATGAGAATCGTATGTCCACTTGGCAAATCGGAGAGATGCGCCCGCTTCAGAGCTAGGAAGGAACCGAATAGAATCAGAAATGTGGTCACGGCAAAAGCCGTGAAGACTCCCCACTGAAGACTCAGTGTTTTCCAGAATACATTCCCGTAGCCGAGCGACCTGAACCAGAGCACGTCCACGTAATACGACAACGCACTCCGACCGCCGAAGAAGATGATCGCAAAGACGGCGAGAATAAGAAGGATGCGGCGGCGACGCCGCGGCGGTTGCGTCCGCGGATGGGGCGGCGGCCAGTCAATGGACTCGGGCATTGCCCTCCCTCGTTGTTAGCAGCGTTACACAGTAGCAGCAAGCAACTCCAATTGCTCATCGACAGCCCAGAAACCAGTTGAAAGGAAACGAATAATTTTGGTGCCCGGGGTGGGGGTCGAATTAACACTACTTTCAAAAGACCCAGTGTTTATCGGCGTTGCAGCCCACAGCCCTCGGCCAATCGGTACGGAATGGTACTGTGTGACGATGGCGGATACAACCAAGGCGGAGGTCAGCATCCGCGCTTGATACTGAACAATCCGGACCGGCTACGGGTGAGCCGCGGCTTTGGCAGGAGCGGCAGTTGTGCTTAATTGCTGCATCAGCGCGAGCTGATCCCAGTTGTCCCAACCTCGCACAATCTTGCCGTTCTCAATCTGCGCGATTGTGATGCCCGTGATTCGGGCCTTTCTATTCGTCGCTGGAAATCCTAGATGGTCGCCGGTGTGCGTCATCTCGGCGGACCATCGGACTACGACTTTGTCGTCAACTCCAAGGTTGTCTTCGATGGTCGTAGTGATATCTGGAAAGGCGCCACGAATGCGCTGATAGAATGCCTCAAATTCCCGAGGCCCGCGAATCACAACCCCGGGCTGGTCTTGCCCGACAGCGACCGAGTTATCGTCGAGCAAGTCATAGATGGTTTGAACGCGCCCCTCATTCCACACTTCTCTGAACCAACGCCGCATCAGAACAACATTTTCTTCGACGGACATCAGACCCTCCTTGAAAGTACCGAAGTCGGCAAAGTGCTCTGCGGCTGGTATACCACGAAGTTATGGCACGAGCCAGCTAGCGCAAGAACAGCACTACA
>DATNLN010000018.1:0-34608 GCA_035602855.1 Candidatus Acidiferrales bacterium | reverse complement strand
CTTCGGCCTGGACGATAAAGACCCAGCCTCGAAAGACGACATCGTCAGTGCCTCGCTCAAGGTGCCCATCGGCAAACCCATCAAGCTGATCATGCATTCGCGAGACGTGATCCATAACTTTTTTGTACGCGAGCTGCGCCTGAAGCAGGATATCGTGCCCGGCATGGAGATCCCGCTGTATTTTCAGGCCGACAAGCCGGGCGTCTACGAAATCCCTTGCTCCGAGCTTTGCGGGCTGGGCCATTTCCAGATGCGCAGCACCATGGAAGTGATGTCCGAGAGCGATTTCGAAAAGTGGAAGCTACAAGCCATCGCCAACAAGTAATGATTCTCCAGGGACCCGTTTTCATGAATCCATCCGCGAGGAAACGCTAATGTCCTCACCCGCAATACACGGCGCGCATCATGCGCCCCAAGGCTTCATTCGAAGATACGTTTTCAGCCTCGATCACAAGGTTATCGGCATTCAGTATTACTTCCTGGCCTTGTTCTCGGTGCTGGTGGGCATGAGCCTTTCACTGCTCATGCGCTATCACATGATCCACCCGGACGCCAAGGTCGCCTGGTTTGCCACACTCTGGCCCACCTCGGCGCAAGGCGGCATCATGACCCCCGAATTGTACCTGTCGCTGATGACCATGCATGGCACCATCATGGTCTTCTTCGTGCTCACCACCGCGCCCCAGGGCGGCTTCGGCAATTATTTTCTGCCCATTCAAATCGGCGCGCCGGACATGGCCTTCCCCCGCCTGAATATGCTTTCCTTCTGGGTCACGTTCCTCGCCTTCGTTTCCATCATCGCGGCGTTCGTCGTTCCCGGCGGTGCGCCCATCAGCGGCTGGACGGGCTACACACCCCTCAGCGGCCTCGGAGAAATCACCGGACCCGGGGAAGGTTGGGGCCAGACGCTCTGGATCGTCAGCATCTCGCTCTTCTGCCTTGCGTCACTTCTCGGCGCGCTCAATTTTATCGCCACCACGATTGACCTGCGCGCCCCCGGCATGAGCCTGATGCGCATGCCGCTCACCGTGTGGGGTTGGTTCGTCACCGCGATTCTCGGCTTGCTGGCGTTCGGTATCTTGCTCGCAGGTGGAATTTTACTCCTGCTCGATCGTTCCGCCGGCACCAGCTTCTTCATTCCCGCGGGCTTGGTGGTGAACGATCAAATACAAGCGCACAGCGGCGGTTCCCCGCTGCTGTGGCAACATCTGTTCTGGTTTTTCGGGCACCCCGAGGTATACATCGCGATCCTGCCCGGCATGGGAGTCGCCTCGCACGTGCTCTCCACTTTCGCACGCAAGCCGGTTTACGGCTATCGCGCGATGGCTTACGCCATCTGCGCCATCGGCTTCCTGGGATTCATGGTCTGGGGCCATCACATGTTCGTCAGCGGCATGAGCCCCTATTCCGGCTTCGCGTTTTCGGTGCTGACGATGTCGATCGGGGTACCCTCGGCCATTAAGACGTTCAACTGGCTCGGCACTCTGTGGGGCGGCAAAATCCAATTCAAGTCGCCGATGCTGTTCGCACTCGGTTTCGTTTCGCTGTTCGTTTCCGGCGGTCTTTCCGGTTTGTTTCTCGCGCAGCCCGCGGTGGACAACATGCTCCACGCCACCTATTACGTGGTCGCTCACTTCCACCTGGTGATGGGCGTCGCCGCCATCTTCGGAATCTTCGCCGCCACCTATTTCTGGTTCCCGAAAATGTTTGGCCGCATGATGAACGAGCCGCTGGCCAAAATTCATTTCTGGTTCACCTTCGTCGGCGCTTACTGCATCTTCATGCCCATGCACTTCATCGGAATCGCCGGCGGCATCCGACGTTATGCAGACGCTTCGGCCGTCGGTTTCCTTGCGCACTTGCAGCCGGTGCACCAGTTCATGACCATCGCCGCGTTCATCACCGGCGCCGCGCAGCTCCTCTTCCTGTGCAACTTTTTCTATAGCCTGAAATTCGGTCCCAGGGCTTCGAAGAATCCCTGGAACGCCACGACCCTGGAATGGATCACCGACTCGCCGCCTCCCATCGATAATTTCGGCGGCCACTATCCCAGCGTCTATCGCGGGCCGTACGAATTCAGCGTTCCCGGCGTGGTGGACGACTTCATTCCGCAAAGCCTGGAGCCATCGCAGGTAGCGCGCGTAAAATAAATTCGACCGTTCACCCGGGCGAAGCGACAAGCTGCGCACGGCCGTAAACGCAGTTGGGAGCAATGCAATGCCAAGCACAATCGCCACCGAAGATATCGAGCTGATTCATTCGGGCAAGGGTCCCGGCGGCGGAAATTTCTCCGGCGACACAGGAAATGGCGGTGACAGCGGCGACTCCTCCGGCGCAAGCAGCGTTCCGCAGCGCGCCTACGTCACCGGAATGTTCATAGGGCTGGCCGGCATCTTGATGTTCTTCATGGCTTTCGTCAGCGCCTACATCGTCCGCAAAGGCATGCCCGCAAGCGGCTGGATTCCGCTGCAAGTCCCGCGCCTCCTCTGGCTCAACACTCTGGTATTAATCGCCAGCAGCTTCACCCTCGCCCGCGCGCACAGCTGCTTCACTGCGAAAGACGAGGACGGTTTCCGCCACTGGTGGGCCACCACCACGATTCTGGGCACTCTTTTCGTCGCCGGACAGATCCTCGCTTGGCGCCAGCTCGCCGCGGAGGGGATTTTCCTCGCCAGCAATCCCAGCAGCAGTTTCTTTTACGTTTTCACCGGCGCGCACGGTCTGCACCTGCTGGGCGGAATTCTGGCGCTACTCTACGTGCAATTCCGCGCCACCAGAAAAGTCGCGCGCGGCACCGCGATCGAAGTTGTCTCCATGTACTGGCATTTCATGGATGGGCTATGGGTCTTCCTGTTTCTACTCCTCTACCTGGGAAGGTGAAGCGTGAGTGACACGGAATTCGAAGGCATCGTTGCATCGCCGTGGTCCGGTGGCGCATCTCCCTTCGCGATCAATTCGAAAAAATTGGGGATGTGGCTGTTCATCATTTCGGATTCACTTACGTTTTCGGCCCTGCTCATCAGTTACGCGTACGTGCGCTTGGAGACGCCGAATTGGCCGCGCCCTTTTGAAATCTGGCCGGCCATCGCCAAATCATCGTTGATGACGTTCGTCCTGCTCTCCAGCAGTTTGACCATGGTGCTGGGCGTTAACGCCGCATTCAACGGCGACCGCAAAAAAACCGTGCGCTACCTGATCGCCACGATTGTTTGTGGCATCGCCTTCGTCGCGATTCACGCTACCGAGTGGGTCACGCTCCTCGGTGAAAAAGTCACGCCGTGGTCCAACCCCTTCAATCCGGCTGCTCCGCTTTTCGGCGGCACGTTCTTCGGCCTCACCGGTCTGCATATGCTGCACGTAACGATCGGCGTGGTTTATTTGGCGATCATCGCCTGGGGCTTCGGTAAAGGGAAGTACACGGCAGAGCATGTGGAAGTCAGCGGCCTGTACTGGCACTTCGTTGACCTGGTCTGGATGTTTATTTTTCCGATGGTGTATTTGCTGAGCGTCAACCCGAAGTAACAAGGAGCGAGCGAACCGATGAGCGCACACGGACACAGCGCCGAGCTCACGCACGAGCATGCCGTAGGCACCACCAAACTTTTCGCCACGGTTTGGGTCTGGCTGCTGCTGCTCACAATCGTGGAGGTTTATCTGGCCTACTTGCGCCTGCCAGTGCCTATCATGATCACGATATTGGTCGGCCTCTCGCTCATCAAGGCGGCGCTGATCATTTCGTATTTCATGCACATGCGCTTTGAGCGGCTGGGCCTGTTCCTGTTGCTGATTCCCGCCATGGTGTTCTGCATCTGCATGATGCTGCTCATGTTCTTTCCCGATAGCATCCGCTTGATGCAGCTCAGGCCGCATTGACGCCTGCGACGGACGCGCCAGAACGGCGCACTGGAGAGGCGCGCCGGCTGTGACCGCTGTACACTAGGAGTGGAAGAAACGCGGGGGAGCGAAATGAAGAAGGACGTCCTGATTCGCGCGGCGCTGCTGCTAGCTTCCTGCGCCGCTCTGATCGCGCTGCCCATCTCGCGCGTTCACGCGCAAAGCTGCGCCATGTGCTACCAAGGGGCGGCTGCTTCCGGCGCGCAAGGCGGCGCAGCCCTACGCCACGGGATTTTGCTTTTGTTCGTGCCCGCCATAAGCCTGTTCGTAGGGATCTTCGCCCTGATTTACCACCGCCGCAACGTCGCGCGCTAGGTTCACGCTACCTGCGTGCGGCGCTGCAGCGGCGGATGCCGATGGCGCTGAGCATCCGCGCTGCGATACACGCCCGACTCCCGAGTTCTAGCTTTTAGGTTTGTGCAAATCGGTGCAAATGGCCACAGCGCTGTTCGGATCCACCGCGCCGTCTCCCTGCTCCACGTGCTGAATTTTTCCTTCCTTATCCACCACGATGGTGGTTCGCTGCGCCCACTCGTACTTGTCCCCTTGCACGTCGTAAGGCTTCAAGATTCCATACGCGGTGAGGACTTTACGATTCATGTCGCTGAGCAGAGGAAAGGTCACTGCGATTTGTTTCGCAAATGCGGCGTTTGCTGCGGGGCTGTCGATGCTGATTCCCAATACCACGGTGTCGCTTGCTTCCAGCTTGGCCATATCAGCCTGATAGGCCTGCAGTTCCTTGGTTCAGCCAGCGGTAAACGCGAGCACGTAAAACGCCAGGATGACGTTTTTCTTGCCGCGGAAATCACTCAGCTTCACCGGCTTCCAGTTGTTCGCCAGCAATGTGAAATCCGGCGCCACGTCTCCCACCTTCAAATTCGTCTTGGCAATGGCATCTTCCTGCGCCGTCGCGGAAAACTGCCCCGCGAGCATCAGCAGCAAGAGAAGCCCGACGATGGCAGTCGCGATCCTTTTCATCGGTATCTCCTTGTGAGTTTTGCAAACTACGCATCCTGAGTATAGACGGGCTGCGCTTTTCGCTTGTCTCGGCGATGTAAACTTTGCGCCAGGAGCCCAGCGCGGATTTCGCTGTTCCTTCTCGGCACATTCCCTATAATTCGTCAGTCACGCCGGAGGCAGCAGCGGAGTGTTCGCCGATCGCACCAATTGGAACCTGAAAGCCAATCCTCTCAGCGAAGCTCTCGCTCAGCATCGCGCGGCAGGGAAGCCGCTCCTCGATCTCACGATTTCGAATCCCACCGAATGCGGATTTCAGTACGATCGCGGCGCTATCCTGCACGCTCTGGCCAATCCAGCCAGTCTCGCCTACAGCCCAGAACCTCGCGGACTGCCGATCGCGCGCCAAGCGGTCGCCGCATACTACGCTGCGCGCGCCGTGGAAGTGCCGGCCGACGGCATCATCCTCACCACCAGCACCAGCGAAGCGTACTCCTTCGCCTTCCGCACGCTCTGCAACCCTGGCGACGAAATTCTGATCCCCGAACCCAGCTACCCTCTGTTCGCATTTCTGGCCGATATTCAGGACCTAAAGCTGGTGCGCTATCCGCTTGACTACGATTACGGCTGGCAGATTAACTTCCACGCATTGCAGCAGCGCATTACCGAGCGCACCCGGAGCGTGATCGTCGTGCATCCGAACAACCCCACCGGGCATTTCACCAAACCTCACGAGCTGGAAAAACTGAACGAAATCTGCTCCGCGCGGAATCTGGCAATCATTGCCGACGAAGTGTTTCTGGATTTTACACTGCAAGCAGGCCAATCGCCATTCACTTTCGCGCGAAACGACGCCGCCCTGACGTTCACCATGAGCGGCCTATCTAAAATTTCCGGCCTGCCTCAAATGAAAGCCGCATGGCTCCTCGCCAGCGGGCCCGAGCCACTGAAATCGCAGGCCCTCGCCCGCCTGGAAATCATCGCCGACACCTACCTCTCAATGAACGCGCCCGTCCAGCATGCAATCCCCGCGCTTGTCGAACAGCGTCACACGTTTCAAACGCAGCTGCTCGCCCGCCTGAGAAAAAATCTAGCGGAACTGGATCGCCAGCTCGCCACGCAAAAGTCTTGTGCGCGGCTGGTGGTGGAAGCCGGCTGGTACGCCGTCCTGCGCGTCCCAGCAACGCGCTCGGATGAAGACCTGGCCATCGAGTTGCTGAGTCGCGAAAATATTTACGTTCATCCGGGACACTTTTACGATTTCCCATGCGACGGATTTCTGATCGTGAGCCTGATTACGCGCGAAGAGGAATTTGCGGAGGGAGTGAAACTCTTGCTCTCGACATTCTGGGGCGAAGAAAATCTGTGAAAGACACTGCTGCGACGAAATCTCGCCGTTGGCTCAAATCGGAACGAAGCCAGCCTCAGCGCAACCGACCCGGCGGATCCGCCGTCTCCGGAATCCCAATCTTCAGCTCCGGCCCCGTACTCTCTGGCATCTTGGAGGGCACCGGTTGCGGAATGCCAATACCACGATTCATTTCCAGATGTTCCTTTGCGCAGCGCGGACAATATCCCTTGCCCGTCTCGTCGTCGCGCTGGCTCGCCAGCTCGTAGCACCCGCAGATGCAGTCGCAGTATCCGGTGATCGAAGCCGTCTTGATGGGTATTAGGGCCATGAAAACCTCTCCCGGGGTGGTTGCGAGGGAATCATACCTAGGCGCTCTGCGACGCGCAAGACTGTGCCAGGGAACAAAAGCAAACGATGACTCAACAAAAAACTTAGGCCCGCTCCATCTGCGTCATGCGGAAAGGATCCCCAATCTTCTCGTGCAGCTCCATCCACACGCGGTCGGGATGCGACAAAAATACTTCCACAACCCGCGGATCGAATTGCCTCCCCGAATATTTCTGTATCTCCGCGCGCGCCGCGGAAATCGGCAGCGCCTTGCGATAGGGACGGTCGGAAATCATCGCATCTAACGTATCCGCCACCGCGAAAATTCTGGCCCCTAGCGGTATCTGTTCGCCCTTCAATTTCCGCGGGTAACCCGACCCGTCGTAACACTCTTGGTGCGACAGCACAATCTCCGCCGCTTCCTTCAGAAATGGAATCCGCTCCAGCACCGAAAATCCGATCTCGCAATGCTTGCGCATGATTTCCCGCTCGTCGTTCGTCAAAGGTCCCGGCTTGCGCAAAATGCTGTCCGGCACGCCCATTTTGCCGATGTCGTGCAGAAACGCGCCGCGCGCGATCTGACGCAACGCTCCGGGATCGACGCCCATGGACCGCGCGATGGTAATGGTAAACGCCGTCACGCGCTGGCAATGGCCTTCCGTCTCCGCGTCTTTCGCGTCGAGCGCGCCACCCAGGGCCTCCAGCGTGTAATCGTAAGATTGCTCCAAATCCTGCAATGCGATGGAAAGCTGCTGTGTGCGCTCGGCAACCAAATGTTCCAAATCACTCTGGTAGGTGCGATTTTCCATCACCAGCCTGCGGTGTTCCAACGCGCGGCGCACGCTCAGATGCAGCTGATCCTTTTCAAATGGCTTCAGAATGTAGTCGTAAGCCCCCGCGCGAATTGCCTGCAGCGCGATGGAAATGTCGTGCATCGCAGTAACCATGATCACCGGCACGTCGGGATCTTCATTGCGAAGCTCCGCCAGCAGCTTCAGCCCATCCATTTCGGGCATCACGATGTCGCTCAAAGCCAGGTCGAACGTATCCTTGCGAAAAGCGTCCAGGGCCATCCGCCCGTTCGAACACACGGTGCAGTGGTATCCTTGCGCTTCCAACAGGGTCGAAACGACTTCGCGAATCGCCTCTTCGTCGTCCACTACCAGGATTTTTTCCGTTTCCACGATGGGCTCCCGGGAGTCTCCATTATAGGGCCTGCCTACGAGGCGGAAATGCCTATTTGACGAATCGAATAGCAGCGTGCTGCATTGCACAATAGCCGCTTTACACGCCCCGCTTGAGACCCCGCCGGCGTCACCGCGGGCGATTTCCGTCTATGGATCTGTCGCCCAGCGAAGGGGAACGCTCGCTTGCGGGCCGCGCTTCCCAGGCCATGCAAGCCTCCATTCGCACGGAAAGTACAATACGCTTACGCTCCACCTGCGTGTGGCGCTCAATTTCTCCAGACGCCTTGCGCCGCAAATAATCGTCGTCCAGGTTGGCGAGCGCCTGCCGCAGCTGCGGAAAATGTTACCCGTGCAGCGCCAGCACCTCGGGCAGCGGCTTCAGGGCCACCCACGGCAGCTGCACCAGCCCCACGGTTAGGGCCGTCACGCAGCAAATCGCCAGCAGGCTCCTGTCATTTTTCGCCTTCCGCCGTAACGATGCTCGTGGACCCTGAACCTATACTGCCATTTACCACATTACTGTTGACGCTGACGTTCACTAAGAGTAATATGCCGCCGGTTGCCGTAAGACAGCCTGCCAGATTTTAGGAGAGCGGCGTGGAATCGCTCGAACGCTTCGCGCAGAATCAACGCATCATCGAAGAGTTCGTCTCACAGTGGCTGGTGGCCATCCCCACCTCCCTGGGCCGCCTCGCGCACGTGGCCATGTTGCGCGACATTTATACCGGCCGCTATCACCATCCTATTCTTCAGGACGCTTACTCCGAGCCCGCCGTCCACCAATCCCTGCTCTACTGCCACGAGGAACTTTTCGAGAAAGTCCTTGAAAATAATTTCGAACAGCAGGAGTGGGATTTGCGCATGTGTTTCGCGGGCATGGACGCGCCGGCCGCCGAAATTGCGCAGCGCTGGCTGGAAGTCGATCTGTTCCGCTTGTTTGTTCCCTTCGGCACGCCTCCCTATCTCCGCGATCTTTTCTGCTCCAATTTGCGTGTGATCCTGGGGCTGGTCGTTGCGGAAGAATCTGTGGTTCATACCGCCGCTTAGCAACTTCGCCCGGCCGGTATATTCTGCTGGAAACCCCGCCCACGTTTGTTAGCATCGAACTATGGTGACTACCCCGGCGCGCAGCTGGTTCCGCGATCCCTTCAAGCGATTGCTTTTCGAACTTGGCGCCAGCTACTACGCGCGTAAACTCGCCACCGGTCCCGAAGCGGACTTGCGCCGCGAATTTCTGCAATCGTTGCAGCTGCCTATTTCCGGCAACGGCCACGGTACGATCAGCGTTCTGGACGTCGGTTGCGGACCCGGTCATGTGGCGCGCGCGCTGGCTCGCAGCGGTTACGATGTCACGGCTGTCGACCGCAGCCGCAGCCTATTGCGAATTGCCAGAAAGCTGGCGACGCGCGAACGCACTCCTGTGCAATTTCATTTATCGCCCGTGGAAAAACTTCCCTTCCCAGATTCGTCCTTCGATTATTGCTACGCGACTGGCGTGGTTTATTGGGTCGAACATCTGGCCGCGACTCTCTCCGAAATGGTGCGAGTCACGCGTCCGGCTGGAATCGTGGCGTCGCTCGATCCGCACGCGTCCATGTCGGTCAGCAAAATCCTGGCCTACGCTCGCGCAACATGCACCAACGCGCGCGACACGCGGAAACTTGTCGCCTGGGCCACTTCCGCGCAATGCAATCGCCGCTTCGAGGAGGGCCACCTCCGCCGCGTGCTCACCGACGCCGGGCTGCAGAGTCTCACATTAGAGCAGCGCTTCGGTGGCATGGTGTGGTTCTGGAAGGGAACTGTACCAGCGCGAGCGTGAATCGTTCTCGCGCCCCATTTCTTGCGGCAAGGCTCTTGTGCGAGAACGTCCGGAGGTCTGAATGAAATTGTTTATGCAGCGAACGGAGCGTCCGACGGGAGCCAAGCGATCCATTACCTTGGCGCTGTTGCTGGCCTGCGGCGTCGCATTCGCCGCACGGCGTCCGGCCGTCTGGCTCGTGCCCGTTGCCGCCGCGCAACCCAAAATTTCATCGCAGACCGCGCCAGGTTCCAGCCCCGAGTTCATCAGAGCCGCGGACGAAGTTCTCGCCCAGATGAGCAAGATTCTGGATCTTCCGATCAAGGAGCCGCTGAAGAAAACTCTCCGCTCCAAGCAGGAAGTCCGCGACTACCTGATTCGCGAAGATAAAGAAGACAAGAACGACGCCGAGCGCTACGCCGACGATAAGACCCTGGAAGCCTTCGGCCTGATTCCCAAAGGTTTTCCGCTCGATTCTTTCATGCTCGATGTTTTGACCGACCAGGTTGCCGGCCTGTACGACCCCAAAGCCAAGGAATTTTATATCGCGGATTGGATTCCGGCGGACGAGCAGCGCACCGTGATGTCTCACGAACTCACCCACGCGCTCGAAGATCAATCCTTCCACATTGATTCTTGGATCAAAGCCGCGCGTCCGAATGACGACGCCGAGCTAGCCCGTGACGCCGTCAGCGAAGGCTCCGCGATGGCCGCCATGGTGGATTACGAAATGCTCGACCAGAAAATCAGTGTGCGCGATGTTCCCGACGTCACTTTGATTATTCGCGCCGGCGCCCTCAGCGAAATGGATAAGGATCCCAACCTCGCGAAAGCCCCGCTCTACATTCGCGATGAGCTTCTGTTCCCCTATCTGGCGGGAACCGGCTTCACGCAGGAATTTCTGAAGGCCCACACCGGATGGCAGGACCTGCACCTGATTTTTCAGAATCCGCCCGTATCCACGCAGCAAATCCTGCATCCCGATCTGTACCTGCACGGTGTGAAACCCGAAGCTGTCGCGCTGCCGGAGTGGAAAGGCCTGATCCCGGGGGATTGGAAGCTGCTGGAAGAAAATACCATGGGAGAATTCGGCGTCGAGGAAATTCTGAAACAGCTGCTGGATGAAAATCGCGCGGAACTGCTTGCTCCCGCGTGGAGGGGCGATCGTTACGCCGTCTTTGAGGACGCCAAAACGAAAGCCAATCCGCTGGTGTTCCGCCTGGCGCTGGATAACCCCGACGATGCGGCGCACTTCTTCGGGCAGTACAGCGAAGCACTGGAGCACAAATACAAGACGCGCACGGATTTATTTCGCCGTCCCAATTTCTTTCAGTTCCAGTCCGAATCCGGCGGCGTATTCCTGCGCTGCGTCGCTACGCAGTGCCTTGCCGTGGAAGGCGCCACACGCGAGACATTCGAAAAAATCAATCACGCCATGGGTTGGGAGCCGGCGCCGCCGCCAATCACTGCGCCTTCCGCACCCGAGTCCGTCACGCAGCGCTCAGCGCCGGCAGCGACTGGCCGCCCCGGCGCTCAATAGCCGCACGGCTCAGGCGACTGGCGATGCCGCAACGGCCCGGACACGTATTCAGCGCCTGAGCTTAATCATTCAGCGAAAGTTCCACCGTGTCGGCGCGGTGCACCACCATCAGTGTCTGATCATCCGCCTGCTTCCTGCCGCCGCAATAATTTTGCACATCCTTCATGCACGCCGCCGCCAGTTCCTGCGGCACCCAGCCATGCCGCTCGCCCGCAACGTTCGAAAGCCGCGCGGCGCCGTATTCGGTGCCTGACGCATTCACAGCTTCGGAAATTCCGTCGGTGTAGAGCAGTAAACTGTCGCCACGCTCCATACGCACACGCTGCACCGTGTAGCGGCTGGTGGAGAACATTCCCAGCGGGACGCCCGTCGAACACACCTGCCGCACGCCATCTTTCGCGATGAGCAATGCGGCCAAATGTCCCGCGCTGCCAATCTCGATTTCGCCACGTTGCCCCGCGCGTCCGCAAATCAGGGTCGCATACTGCCCCGCGATCGTGCTCTGGCAGAAAACGCTATTGGCCACCTCCAGCAGCTTATCGAGCGTCAGACCGACGCCCGCCAGGCTGCGGAACATCGCGTGCAAGTGAGTCATCAGCAGGGAAGCGGCCACGCCTTTGCCGGCCACGTCGCCGAGCAGGAAAACCAGTTCGCCATCCTCGGCAGGTGGGGGAATTAAATCGCAATAATCGCCGCTCACCATTCCCGCCGGCTTGTACTGGTAGTGCACGCGCCAATCTCCGTGGCGCAGATCCGTACGAGGCAGCAATCCTCGCTGCACGCGCGAAGCAAGTTCCAGATCGCGCTCCAGAGCGCGCTGCTCGTCACTGGTCAAATGATCCAGGCACAGCCGCACCAGCGGATCGGCCAGCAGTCGGTCTTTTTCCACCGAATCATGGCACTCGGTACAAATTCCATATGTTCCGTCATCCATCCGGTCCAGTGCGGAATCCACTTCGCCAAGCAGCTCGATCAGCGACGCCGCTGGAGCTGCCGCGACGGGCGCCGCGAGCGCTGCGTTCAATTCCTTGCGCCGTTTTTCCAGCTGTTCGCGAATGTATGGATCGCTTACTGCGCTCATTTCCTTGGCCTCCGCGTCCGAGCTTTGCTTCATGCGTACTGCTGCGCTATCCGTTTCCGGCATGAAAACTCCCTTTGCCCCGTTCCGTTGAATGCTGCAACATTGGATTCCTAGTCTCGCGCCCCGGACTCTGGATTAATCGCCTCCAGCAGCGTCGGGTCGGTGCTCTGTTCGGCGCGCGCATGGCGGCCCAGGCGCTGCAGCCGGTGCTCGAAATCGTTCCTGTAACGCCGTAGTAGCGCAGCGCTTAGCCCAGCGCACCGGTCTGCCGCACCGGGACGCAACTCCGCCAGGGCCTTTCTCACCAGGACCGCCGCACGCTGCGGTTGGCGAGCCTGGCGCTCGTAGTGAATTGCCAGCTGTTTGTAAGCCTCCAGACCCTCGCGCGAGCCGCCCAGGATGCTTTCCCAAAGCTTCAACGCGAGCGGCAGATCGCCCTCGCGCTTCGCCAATCGCGCCAGCGATCGCCGCGCAGCCCGGTCCGCTTCGGCGGGAAGCACGGCGTCGAGCGACTGCGCATAATGTTTTCTCGCACGCGCCGTATCGCCCCGCCGTTCGCAAATGCGCGAAACTCCAAACAGTTCCAGCCCGTCCGTGCCACCGGTCTGCGGATCAGCCAGCACCGCTAGGATCCGGCCGGCTAGCCCCGCGAGGCCTCGCAGGTCCATTTGGTTGTGCAGAAAAATCTGCAGCAGAGGCTCCGATGACCCACCGCGCAAATAATCGAAATAAAATTGCGGAATCATCTCCGAAATCAAATCGGCGCCCCGGTTCCACCCCAGCACATGCTTTTCCAGCTCCGCCAGCCGCACCGAGCCCAAGCGCACCCGCCACAAATTTCGTGCCGGATGCAAAAAATCCAGATGCGCGCGCGGTGCTACTGGCCGAATTTTTCGCGTCATACGATAGCGCGTTTCCAGCAGCGGCCAATCAAAGGATTTTCCGTTGAACGTCACCAGCACCGGGCGCTCGGCCATGCGCTCGGCCAGCGTCAGCAGCAAGGCATGCTCTTCGCTCAGTTCGCGCATGAAGAATTGCTCCACTTCCAGCCCGCCTGCGTCCCACCATGCGATACCAACCATGAACGGATACGTCCCCGTCCCGCCCATCAGGCCCGTCGTTTCCGTGTCCAGGAAAAGCCACTGCCGCGGATCGCTCGCCTCCGCGCAAGCTCCCGGCGCCAGCAACCGCAGCGCCGCGGCGTTCACCGAGCCTTCCGGCGGCTCGCATCCGATAGCCTCAGAAAACCACTTGCGCACCGACAAGTGTTCGCCGAACGAGTTGCTCAGCGCTTTTGCCTGCAACATTTCCGCCAGGTGTTCCGCGCCAGCGGGAAGCGCAGGCGAAAATCCACGCACACCGCTCGTCGCAGTTTCCGCGGCAACGCAAGCTTTGCGCACGGGCTTAAGCGCCGTCAGACGCTCGAATCGCGCATTTGCACTCGTCGTCAAGCCATCCCTCCGGGTCGGTCATCATGGTTTGGCGCTCCTTACAACTTCACGCGCACAACCGCTGCAAAATTGCCAGCGCCGCTTCCTTCGTCTTCTCGCATTTCTCTCCTGCAGGCCCCACGCACGAGGGACACCCCTGCTCACAAGGACAGCCCAAAATCAGCTCCCGCGTCCGCCGCAACAAAATGTCATGTATCCGAAACAGCGGCTCGCTGAAACCAATCCCGCCCGGATATGCGTCATAGAAGTACAAATTCGGCTCGAAGAATTCCTTCATTTGCGACGGGTTCCCAAGCGCAGGGGAATATTCCTGCCACTCGGTTTCCATGCCCGGGCTCGCCGGCCGTTCCCCCGCCGCAATCCCCAAATCCCGTCCGTCGCACATCAACAGCAAACTAGCCATCGATGCCATCGCATAGAGCAAGCCGAGTATCCCGTTCTGCCGATCCGACAGCGCAAAAGGCAATTCAGCTAGCAACTTGCGTTCCAGCGTGATCCAGAACGCCGTCGTGTGCATCTCGTTTTCCGGCAGTTCCAATTTCCCCGCGCCGACATTCTCGTTCGTGAAAAATTTGATCTTCTTGAATCCCACCACCTGCGACCGCACCAGCACATCGCCATGCGCCCGCGCCGCCGGCCCCAAGATCTGCTGTTCTTCTGCAATTTCCAGCACACGCACCTGGGTATAGCGAATCGCGTCCGTGTAATAGTCCACATTCACGCTTTTCACATACGCCTTGCGCTGCTCGAAATCCAGCCGCTCCACATGATATTGCTGCCCTTGGTGCAGATAAATCGCCTTGGGATGTACCGTCGTCAGCGCCGAAGAAAAATCCACTTCGCCAATCACCTCCGGCTCGCCGTCTTCGTCTCCATTCGTCCCGCCAGTGATATCGATAATGACGAAATTGTCAGACGTCACCGAACGCAAACTCACCGTATCTGCCGGATAAGCTTCCTGCACCCAATGCCAATTCCCGCCGCTACGGTGCAGGAACCCGGCTTGGCTCATCCGCTCGCACAAGCCCGCGAGGTCCACTTCGCCGAAGCGTTCCGCGGGCGCCACAGGCAACTCGAATGCCGCGCACTTCAAATGGTTCACCAGAATTTCCAGATTGTCCGGCTGCACGTAGGCGTGCTCGGGCGAGCGTCCGAAAAAATAATCCGGATGCTGTACGATGAATTGGTCCAGCGGCGCCGACGACGCCACCATCACCGCGCACGATGTGCCGCTCCTTCGTCCGGCACGCCCTGCCCGCTGCCAGGTGGAAGCGATCGACCCCGCATATCCCGCCATCACGCTCGCGTCCAGCGAACCAATATCAATCCCCAATTCCAGAGCACTGGTAGCCACCACGCCGCGAATCCGCCCCTCGCGCAAGCCGCGCTCAATTTCGCGGCGCTCTCCCGGCAAATAACCGCCGCGATATCCGCGCACAGGCTCGGATTCTCCCGGAGCCGGCCGGTTCGCCTGCTGCAAATAGGTCAGCAGCACTTCAGTATGCAGCCGGCTATTCGCAAACACGATGGTTTGCAGCTGCCGCGCCAGCAGTTCCTTCGCCACACGCGTTGTCTCGTTCAAATAACTGCGGCGAATTCCCAGATTCCGATTCACCATCGGCGGATTATAAAAAACAAAAAGTTTCTCCGCCGCCGGCGCGCCGTTTTCCTCCACTACCTGCACCGGCTCGGCGATCAACTGCGCCGCCAGTTCCCCCGGATTCGCAATCGTTGCCGAACAACAAATAAATTGCGGCTTCGACCCGTAAAATTCTGCAATCCGCGCCAGCCGCCGCAGCACGTTCGCCAGATGGCTGCCAAAAACTCCGCGGTAGTTGTGCAGTTCATCCAGCACGATGTAGCGCAAATTCTCAAACACGCGCGTCCACTTGGTGTGGTGCGGCAAAATCCCGGTGTGCAGCATGTCTGGATTGGTCAGGATCACGTGCCCGCGCTCGCGGATCGCCCGCCGCGCGTCGCTCGGCGTATCGCCGTCATACGTGAACACGCCAAAGCAATCATCCAGCCGCTTCGCCAGGTCGTGCAGCTCGGCTAGTTGATCCTGCGCCAGCGCCTTGGTAGGGAACAGGTACAGCGCGCGTGTATCCGCGTTCCCCAGCACCGCATTTAGCACCGGCAGGTTGTAGCACAAAGTTTTTCCCGAAGCCGTCGGCGTCACCACTACGAAATTTTCCCCCGCGTGCGCCAATTCCGCCGCCGCCGCTTGATGCGTATAAAGTTTTTCGATCCCCTTGGCGTGATAAGCCGCTGCCAATTCCGGCCGCACCCAGGCTGGCATCGCCCGGAACTGCGCCTCGCGCGCCGGAATGTGCCGCACAGCAGTCAGTACTTCATCAGCGCGATAACGCGCGACCAGGACTCCCAGCGCCTCCTGCACCGTCTGCAAGGTCGTGCGAGCCCGAACCGCCAGCCCCCCAGCCGGTCCTCCCGCCAAGCTTCGCCCGGACGCGACCATCACCACCTCCCCATGAAATTGCCAAGCTCCCGCCCATCCGCAGGTCTTCGCCTTTTATTCGCTGAGGCTACCACGCGGGCACCTCGCGCGCAACCTCCGTCTTGCGGCATGATTTCCATCGCCCCAGTAGCGTCTTTAATTTTGCCCCACATTTCCACACCCAAACCGCCCACCCCTAGCCATCCCCCACCCATCTTTGCTATACATAATCCATGGCCCACGACTTCCTGATTTTCGATTTCGGCACCAACGAAGAAGTAGCGCAGCAGGCTCGTCACAAAGTGGAAGGCTGGACCCAAGGATTCCGCCTTGGCAAGAAAATGCTCTTGAAATTCGAGCGCGAAGCCGCTGACGACTCCGACGAATCCGCGAAAGCGGCCGAGAAGCCAGCCGCCTCCAAAAAAAAATCTGCAACAAAGGGCGACGCCGCTGAGCCCGGCGCCAAAGTGCGCGTCCTGGTCCGCCTCGACTTTTCCGACCACGAAAAACTCTCGCACCAGCGCTGGCTCGATCGCATCCCGACCGAAGAACCATTCAAATCCGCCAAAACGGAAATTATCCGCCAAGGCCAACCGGGATTCACCGAGGCCGCGGAGCTCTTTGACTCCCTGTCCTAATGGGCACACGATGCCTGTCTGTTTTCCCCGTATTGCCCGGGGCGATTGCGCCGTGCGTTTTTTCTCTTCGCGCCGCGCATTTCGCTATAATGGCGTGTACCTGATTGCTGCGGCGCGCCTCTAAGGCGAGAGTGCCCGATGCCGACCCAGACAAAAGCGAAAGTAGCGAATTACGACCCAGCGAAATACCACGGCCTCGAGCGCGAAGCGCTCATCCGCGTCTATCGCACCATGTTCATGTCCCGGCGTCTCGACGATCGCGAGATCCAGCTCAAACGCCAGAATCGCCTTTTCTTCCAGATCAGCGGCGCCGGTCATGAAGCCGTACTCGCCGCTGCCGGGCTGGTTCTGAAGCCCACGTACGATTGGTTTTTCCCGCATTATCGCGACCGCGCCTTGATGCTGATGCTCGGCGTCACTCCCTACGACATGCTCTTGCAAGGAGTGGGCGCCAAAGCCGATCCCGCATCCGGCGGCCGCCAGATGCCGTCCCACTGGGGCAATCGCGATTTCAATGTCGTCACGCGCTCCTCGCCTACCGGCACGCAATTCTTGCAAGCCATCGGAGCGGCAGAAAGCTCCTCCTATTTCGAAAAATTTCCCAAGGCCTTCGATCAAGCGCGAAGAGCTCCCATGGGTGCCACAGTCTCCTTTCACCCCGACGAGATTGTTTACGTCTCCGCCGGTGACGGCACGACCAGCGAAGGTGAATTTTACGAGTCCCTGAACACCGCCTGCGGCAAGCGCCTCCCCGTTCTTTATCTAATCGAAGACAACGGTTACGCCATTTCCGTTCCGGTAGAAGTCCAGACTCCCGGTGGCAGCATTTCCAAACTGGTAAGAAATTATCCGAATCTGTACGTCGAAGAATGCGACGGCACCGAGCCGCTGGAAAGCTATGCCGCGTTGCGCCGCGCCGCCGAACATTGCCGCGCCCGCAAAGGCCCCGCGCTGATCCACGCGCACGTAATCCGGCCCTATTCGCACTCGCTTTCCGACGATGAAAAGCTCTACAAGTGCGAGCCCGAACGCTCCGCCGAAGCGCAACGCGACCCCCTTCCGAAATTCGCCATGTTCCTGGTGCGCGAAGGCATCCTGGAAGAAAGCGAAATCGAAGCCCTGGAAGCCGAAGTGGACCGCGAGATTATCGGAGCCACCGATCGCGCTCTCGCGGCCGAACTCCCGACACCGGATTCGATTTACAAATGGGTCTACTCGCCTGACGTAGACCCGGCCTCCCGCGATTTCGATTCCACCCCGAAAAAAGAAGGCCATCCAAAAACCATGGTCGAAATGGTCTCCCTCACTCTGCTCGATGAAATGAAACGCGACGAGCGCATCGTCGTTTTCGGCGAAGACGTCGCCGATTGCAGCCGCGAAGAAAGCCTGTCGACGGTAAAAGGGAAGGGCGGCGTCTTCAAAGCCACCGCCGGCTTGCAGCGGAAATTTGGCTCCCAGCGCGTTTTTAATTCACCGCTGGCCGAAGCAAATATCGTCGGCCGCTCCATCGGCATGGCCATTCGCGGGCTCAAACCGGTTCCCGAAATTCAGTTCTTCGATTACATTTGGCCGGCCATGATGCAACTCCGCAACGAGATGGCCACCATTCGTTGGCGCTCCGCCGGACATTTCAAATCACCGGTCGTCATTCGCGTCGCCATCGGCGGCTACCTCACCGGCGGCGCGATTTACCATAGCCAATGCGGCGAAGTCACCTTCACCCATATTCCGGGTCTGCGCGTGGTGATGCCTTCCACCGCGCTCGACGTGTGCGGCCTGCTTCGCACCGCGATTCGCTCCGACGATCCCGTGCTGTTCCTCGAGCACAAGCATCTTTACCGCCAGCCCTACAATCGCTCGGAATATCCCGGACCGGATTTCACCGTGCCTTTCGGCAAAGCGCGCATGGTGCGCGAAGGCACAGACGTTAGCGTAATCTCCTACGGCGCAGTAGTGCATCGCGCCGAAGTAGCTGCAGCCGAACTCGCACGCAACGGAATCTCCGCTGAAATCCTGGACCTGCGTTCGCTCAGCCCCTACGACTGGGAAGCAATCGCCGCAACCGTCCGCAAAACCAATCGTGTTCTGGTGGCCTACGAAGACACGCGCTCCTGGGGCTACGGCGCGGAGATCGCCGCGCGCATCGCGGACGAATTATTCGACGAGCTAGCCGCCCCGGTGCGCCGCGTAGCCGCCACCGACACGTTCGTCGCCTACCAACCCCGGCTCGAAGACGCGATTCTGCCCCAAACAGAAGACATAACCCGCGCCCTGCGCGACCTGATGACCTACTAGGCCGACCGGCAACTGCGTGACGCGATGAAACCTTTCCATCGCTCCGCTCGTATACTAAAGTAGACGGCTGAAGCTCGAGCCCAACCGCTCGGGAGGGTAAAATCATGAATTGCCAGAATTGCCAAAAAGAAATCGCCGAGTATTCGAATTTCTGTTACTACTGCGGCGCCCGGCAGCACAGCGCTCCGAGCGCCGCGCCGCGTCCCCAGAAACGCCTGATGCGCTCTTCCACCGATTGCAAACTGGGTGGCGTCTGCGGCGGCATCGCCGAATATCTGGACGTGGACTCGACGATCGTCCGCCTGATTTGGGTGGTGCTGGTTATTTTTCCGTTCCCGCTGATTCCAGCAGTGCTCGGCTACCTCATCGCCTGGCTGGTGGTCCCGCAAGCGCCTCGGCCCCTCCCTGTGGAAGCGCAGGTGCAACCCGCCGCGCCTACCACTCCCGGACACGGCTCCGCCCAGACCGCCTAGGCCCTCCTGGAAAGTTTCATGGCTGGCCCGGCGGCGCACGCCGCCGGGTAATTCAATCGCGCTCTTTGCCTTTCGCTCTCCGCGAAAACGATCCGCGCCGTTCGCCGTAAATCGCCTGGTCAACAGACACCAGTCCCGCGCCGAGCGCCGCCAAAGTAAACGCGCCCACGGCCACTGCCAGCGGAAATTGATAGTTATCCACCTTCGCCGGATTCGAAATCAATCCGTGCACCTTCACCAGCGCCACCGCCATTTCCCCCGCCACCAGCAATCCCGCAATCCGCGTGAATAATCCCACGATCAACAGGCAGCCGCCGAAAAACTCCACCACTCCCGCGATGTAAACGAAATAAGCCGGAAATCCCATGTGCTCAAAACCCTGCATCGTTTCGTGCGTGTGCGTAAACAGCTTCGGATAGCCATGAAAAACCAGAATGACTCCCAATCCCAAACGCAGCAGCAACAGCGCCAGCGGTTTCAGTTTTTCCAAGCTCTGCATTCCATCCCTCCCGCGGGCCCCATGCGCTAAAACTCCCCGCGCGCACCGCATTGTACCAGAATCGAAAAAGCCTCCCGCTCCCCGCGCATGGAAACTCTTCCCGCGACGCCTGCAGGGTTGCGCGGCGCGGTTAGTGTAGAATCTTTAATCACCTATTTTTTGACCATGCCGCGATCCACAGCACTGATTACAAGAAACAATCACGCCCGCGTGGCAAAAACCGCGCGCGCCGCTGATACCAATTTTGGGGTCAGTCTGTGATCCGGAAAGTTCTGTTGGGCAGCACGCTGCTCTTGGTTCTGATCGTGGCGCTCTACGTGCGCTTTCATCATTCCGCCCCACCCCTTGAAACCGCCTACGCCGGCAGCCGCACCGTCACTCTATACAGCACCTCAGCCCAGGTTCGCGAACCGGTCAGCACCGTCAGCTTCGGTGACCGCCTCGAAGTCCTGCAGCGGTTTCAGAATCAGGTAAAAGTCCGCACCCCGGCCGGCATGGTGGGCTGGACCGAGGAGGGAGATTTGCTTTCTGCTGATCTCTGGCAAACATTGAAAGATCTGCAAACGAAGTCCGCCACCATGCCGGTGGTTGCGCGCGGTCACACCCGCGTCCTCAGCAATCTACACATCGAGCCAGGCCGCGATTCGCCGCGGGTTCGCCAGCTGAATAAAGACATTTCGATCGAAATGATGGCACGCCAGCCCGAACTTGTTGTGCCCGCCACCATTTCCAGCGCCGAAGAGGAATCGGTCGATGCGACCGCATTCGATTCCGCGAAAGCGGACGGCCGCCAAGCAAACGCACCCAAATCTAAAGACCGCAAAGCAAAGCACCGCAAAGCGAACGACCGCGATTCAGAGGAAAAGCCCGAGCCCAAAAAAGAAGATTGGTGGCTGGTGCGCGCGCAGATCGCTGATCAGACCGTACTCGCCGGATGGCTGCTAGGCCGCTTCGTGGAACTCGACGTCCCATCTCCCTTGCCCGACTACGCCACCTCCGCCGGTATGCGCATCGTCGCCTGGTCCGAGCTGAATCGCGTGCCATCGGAATCCGGCAAGCCCATGGCTCAATATCTGCTCCTCGGCACGCACGGTCCCGAAGGCCAACCCTGCGATTTCACTGCACTCCGCGTGTACACCTGGGGCAAACAGAGGGAACGCTACGAGACCGCCTTCGTCGAAAGTAACGTCTGCGGCAAACTGCCCATTCAACGCTTGCAGTCCGCCGGACCGGAAGCCGACGTGACGTTTTCCTTCCTCGATTCCAGCGACGGCAAGGCGGAACACCGCACCTACCACATGCACCAGACCATGGTTCGCCGCGTGAAGGACGGCAGCGAGCAGAAATCCCGCAAACGCAGCCGTTAATCACCGCGTTTCATCCTCCATCATTTGAACCCGCGCCGGCCGCCGATTGCGATAAATTTGTAGCATGGCGAATCGTGCGATGGTTTTCCTCGCAGCTCTGCTTCTATATTTGTCCGTCGCGCTCACGGGCTGCTCGCAAGCCACTTCGCAACCTCTGGCCCCCCCTCCCGCCGCCATTCCGAGCCTGAAATTTATCGGCCAGTGGGGCGCGCCCGGGAACGGCCCAGGCCAATTGCAGCAGCCCTCCGGCATCGCAACGAATTTCCTCGGTGACATTTTCATCGTGGATTCCGGCAGCGCCTTCATTTCTAAATTCGCGCCGGAAGGCAAACCGCTGCTTTCCTTCCAGGAAGACGGCCTGAATCATCCGCAATCCGTCGCCGTGGACCGCGGCGGCGCCCTCTACGTCACCGATCCCGTCCGCAATAGCGTTTTCATTTTCATGCCCAACGGCGATCGCTACCTGGAACTGCGCCTGCGCACCCGCCCCGTCGCAGGCAACGTGCTCAGCGCCGCGGTAGGCGATGACGGCCTGATCCACGTGTTCGACCAACATGCGGGTAAAGTTTTCAGCTACACTCCCCGCTTGCGTTTGGTGCAAACCTGGGAGCCGCGCGAAACTCTCGCCGGCACACAGCATTTCGGCCCGCTCGTCGCCGGCCCCGATAATTTCCTATACCTCGGCACGCCTTCGGGCGGCATCATGAAGCTCACCCCGGATGGCCACCTGATCACCGAAATCACCGCCGCGACCTCGGCTGGAAGCAATGGGGTCACCTGGAATCCCAACACAGGCTTCGCCGTCTGGAATAATTGCGTCTTCGTCATGGATTCCGATGGCCGCATGCTGCACATCGCGAGCACCGCCGATGGCGCAGCCAAGGGAGACATTGATCTCGCCCCCGAACTCGGCCAAGCTTCTCGCAAACCACCGGCACTAGCCGTCAGCCCGCACGGTGAACTGCTGGTTCTGGACGCGCCAGAATCCCGCGTCTTGCGCTACCGCATCACCTTCTGACATTTCCGTATCACGCGCTATCATGGCAGGTCCGAAATAACTGAGGTGTCTCCCATGGCCCTACTGCTTTCCGAGGCAGACGTGAAACAAATCCTCACCATGCAGCTGGCGCTCGCAGCTGTTGAAGATTCTTTTCGCCGTCTCGCCGATGGCTCCGCGCTCCTCCACTCCCGCCAGCGCCTGCACATTCCCGGCAAAAGCTATCTGCATTACATGGCCGCAGCAGACGCCGTCAGCGGCTACATGGGCCTGAAGGTTTACACCAGCTCAGGCGCAGGCCTGCGTTTCGTCGTTCCGCTCTTCCATGTGGATTCCGGCGAACTGCTCGCGTTGATCGAAGCAGATTATCTGGGGCAAATTCGCACCGGAGCAGCCAGTGGCGTAGCCACCAGGTTGCTGGCGCGGGCCGACGCCGCCAAAATCGCCATCATCGGTACGGGCTTGCAGTCGCGCACCCAACTCGAGGCCCTGTCGCTGGTACGTTCCATCACCGGGGTCCGCGCCTTCAGCCGCAATCCGCAGCATCGCGAAACCTTCGCAAAAGAAATGACTGCACAACTAGGCTTCCCGGTCGTGGCTGTGGCCTCCGCCCAGGAAGCCGTCCGCGGCGCCGATATCGTCGTCACTTCCACCACCTCCGCCAACCCCGTTCTCGACGGCAGCTGGCTCGCCCCCGGAATGCACATCAACGCAATCGGCGCCAATTTCCCGCAGAAGCACGAACTCGACGGCGAAGCCATCCGCCGCTGCGACATCATCGTCGCCGACTCCCGTGAGCAATCCAAAATCGAAGCCGGCGACCTGATTCAAATGTACGGCGATGACAAGCGACGCTGGTCCAGCGTCAGCGAACTAGCCGAAATCGTCGCCGGGAAAACTCCCGGCCGCAGCAATCCCCAGCAGATCACCCTGTTCAAATCCAATGGCATCGCAATAGAAGACATCGTCGTCGCGGGAAGAATTTACGAATTGGCGCGCGACCGTGGAATGGGCCGGCAGGTTCCGCTGTGGGAAAAACAAACTCGCGCCGGAGAAGCGCGCGGCGTTTAAACGGCTCAGGTTCAGGCGGGTACGGTTTAGCGGCGTCAGGGCTAGACGCGCGGCCCGGTGCGCAGCTTGTTCAAATGCTTGAAAAGCGCGTCACGCAGCCGCACGCGCGTATCTTCCGGCAGCGGCGCAGGCTCGGAGTTGCAGAAAATCTGGATCGTTTGCCGCGTGGTGTCCACCACCACCCGGCAATCCTCACAATTCTCCAAATGCTTCTCGATCGAGGTCTTCAGCGAAGGTTCCAGCGCTTCTTCCAGGTAGTTCGAAATTTCTTTGACGATGCTCTTGCAATTCACGAATGCTCACCCTGTCGAAAGTAACGGTTCAGTTTCTGGCGCAGCTTCAACCGCGCCCGCAGCAACCGTGACTTAACTGCCGGGACCGAAAGTCCCAGCGCTTCGGCAGTCTCCTCGGTTGACAATTCTTCGATGTCGCGAAGTTGAAAAACGATTCGGAAAGGCGGCTCAAGTTCCGCAATTGTGCTGCTCAATATCCCGCCCAGTTCGGCTTGTTTATATCGTTCCTCAGGCGAAGGACCCCAGTCCTCCACCTCCCGCGGCATCGTGTCTTCGCCGGTATCCACCTCTTCATCCAAAGACACCTGATTCGGCCGCCGCTTGCGCAGCTTCATCAACGCCTGGTTCACAGCAATCCGCACCAGCCAGGTATAAAACCGCGAATTTCCCTGAAACTCCCCCAGATGCTGGTAGGATTTCAGGAACGCCTCCTGCATCACATCTTCGGCGTCTTCCTTGTTCTGCGTGATGTTCTGCGCCAGGCGGAAGATTTTGCGCTCGTAGCGGCCCACCAGCGTCTCAAAGGCCGTAATATCGCCGCCCTTGGCTGCCGCAACCAGCGCGCCTTCGTCGTCCTTCACCACCTGCGAAGGCAGCGGCGTCCGGGGCTGCAACGGATTTAATTTCGATGCGCTCATATCGACTCTACACCAGAGTAGCATAAATCGGCGCTGCGCCGCGCAGGCGCTGCATCCCCCCGCGCAAATCCCCAAATTTCAGCAATTTAGCCCTTACGAATTCTTGCTTGCCGCGGCAGGAATCCTCCTGCCGCAGGGTCATCGCGCAAGCAACACTTCGTCCGCCATGCTTGCGGAGTAGGCAAGGGCTGGCGGATAATCGCTCCATTATGATGGGGTGCCGCGGCAAGGCACAGGCTAAACTTCAAAGGGACTGAATGCGCACACTGCCGGACTATCTCCGCAAGGGAATGAGAATGATTTTAGTCGGCGCCAATCCGGGCGACCGCTCCGCCCGTGTCGGCCACTATTACGCCGGCCGCGGCAACCAGTTCTGGCCGATCATGTACGAATCCGGCGTAATTCCCGAACCGCTCAGCTACGAAGACGACCGCCGGATTCTGGAATTCGGCATCGGTATGACGGACCTGGTCAAGCGGCCCACTCGAGCCGTCGAGGAAATCGAACGCCAGGAATTCGCCGAAGGCCGCGTCCTGCTCGCGCAAAAGCTCGAAGACCTGAAGCCGCGCGTCGTCGCCTTCAACGGCAAAATGGTCTACGAGAAATTCACCGGCCGCCCCTGCAAGCTCGGCCTGCAGAAGGAAAAACTCTACGGCGCGCAGGTTTTCGTCCTGCCCTCGAGCAGCGGCATAAATGCCGGCACGGAACGGGGCGTGAAAACCCGTTATTTTAAGAAACTTGCGGCGCTGCTGAAGGCTCTAAAGGATTAGGGAGAACGCAAAGTATGGGAACTACACAACCGGCCGCCGCAGCTCCGCTGGTACTCGAAGAACGCGCCGGCGCAATTGCCACCATCCGTCTGAACCGCCCGGACAAGCTGAACGCGTTAAACCTGCAGCTTGCCCAGGATTTGGTGCACGCGTTGCTGCGCGCGCAAGCCGATCGGGCCGTCCACTGCGTGGTTCTCACCGGAGCAGGCCGCGCTTTCTGCGCCGGTGGAGATCTGGAACTGCTTCGCGATGCGCGTCAGCGCAAAGCGGCGGCCGAAATAGAGGCCCTGGTGACCGCAGGCAAAGAGATCAGCATCGCCATCGCCACTATGCCGAAGGTCGTGATCGCCTCCGTAAATGGCCCCGCTGCCGGCGGAGGAATGAACCTGGCGCTTGCAGCCGATATTCGCATCGCTTCCGATCAGGCTCGTTTTGCGGAATCCTTTGCGCAGATCGGCCTGTTCCCCGATTTCGGGGGCACATTTTTCTTGCCGCGGATTGTTGGCCCCGCACGCGCGGCCGAGTTGTTCTATACCGGCCAGATGCTGACCGCGGAAGAAGCCCTACGCCTGGGAATCGTCAGTCGCGTGGTTCCCGCCGATCAGCTGGAAGCGGAAACCAAGAAGCTCGCTGAAGGCATTGCCACCGGAGCGGGTCTCGCACAGCGTGATGTAAAACATCGCATGACGGAGGAGCACCGCAAGGACCTGGAAGCCGCGCTCGACGAAGAGATCCGCCTGCAGCGGCATTGCTTCGAATCGCATGATTGCTTGGAAGGCCTGAACGCGTTCTTCGAGAAACGTAAACCAAATTTTGCCGGGCACTGACGCTGGCACGGCACTGCCTCGCCGGCCAATTTCCGCAGCGGCATGTGCTGCGCTGCCGCACCAGTGGAAACTCCGCAGAACGCGACAGACGGTGTCAGAGGACTAGGCTACAATTCGCGAACAACCGACTGAGCAAAACCCAGGTTGCCCGCCCCTGCTTCTGAATGAGAAGAGGGCGCATTGGTAATGGCTCGTTCGGAAACCAACCTCTCCGCCCCTCGCTTCACTTTCAGCGAACTGATGGTAGCCGCCGCCGCGCGCGAAATCGCCGATCGCGAACTGGTTTTCGTCGGCATGCGCCTGCCCCTGCTGGCCTTTCTCGTCGCGCGCCGCACCCACGCGCCCGGCGCTATCGGTCTGTTCGAAAATGGAGTGCTTCGCGAAAATCCGTCGACCGAACTGCTCTATACCATGGGCGATCCGCCGAATCTGCTGGGCTCAACGCAATGCGGCTCCATGCTCGATGTGATGGGCCTGCTGCAGCAGGGCCGCGTGGACGTAGGCTTTCTGGGCGCCGCCGAGGTAGATCGCTTCGGCAATCTCAACACCACCTGGGGCCATCGCAATAAAGAAATGCAGCGCCTCCCCGGTTCCGGCGGCGCGTGTGACATCGCTTGCCTGGCGCGCCGCACGGTCGTGCTGCTCGCTCACGACCGTGCGCGCCTCTGCGATCGCGTCGGCCACATCACCTCGCCCGGATTCGGCACCGGTGACGGCTGGCGTCGCGCGCAGGGTCTGCCCGCCGCGTCCGGCCCGTCGGCTATTATTACCACGCTCGGCGTCCTGCGCTTCGGTCACGATGGCGAAGCCTATCTCGCCTCGGTGCATCCCGGCGTCAGCGTCGAAGAGGTCTTGGCCAACACCGGCTGGACGCTGCGCGTTGCAGATGAGCTGATGGAAACTTTGCCGCCCCGCGATGCAGAACTAACCGTCATGCGCGAGCTCGATCCCAATCATTTTTGGACGCGATAAAGGAATATGACCGCCGAATCCAAATTGCTCACCATGCGCGACGCCATCTCGCGCCACGTGCCCTCAGGCTCCATGGTCCTGCTTGGCGCGCAACTCGAGCAGATGATTCCCTTCGCCGCCGGCCACGAACTAATCCGCCAGAGCCGCCGCGACCTGACGCTCGTCGGCCCGATTTCCGATATCCTCTTCGACCAACTGATCGGCGCCAGCTGTGTTTCGCGCGTGATGGCCGCATGGGTGGGCAACGTATCCGCAGGCGTCGGCTATTGTTTTCGCCGCGCCGTGGAACACAGCATCCCGCGCCGCGTCGAAGTTGTGGACTATTCGAACTTCACAATGGCCCTGGCGCTGCACGCAGGCGCGCTCGGCTTGCCATTCCTGCCCACCTACGCAACGCTCGGCAGCGATTTGCTGAAGAAAAACGGCAACCTGCGCGAATTTGCCTCGCCCGTCAGCGAAGAAAAATTGGTAGCGGTGCGCGCCCTGCGTCCCGATGTCGCCATTTTACACGTGCAGCGCTGCGACGCGCAGGGCAACGCCCACCTCTGGGGCAGCCTGGGAGTCGTGGTGGACGCAGCGCGCGCCGCTCGCAAAGTAATTGTAGTAGCCGAAGAAATTGTCGAGCCAACTGTCATCTCCTCCGATCCAAATCGCACTTTAATTCCAGGGTTTCTCGTCGCCGCCGTCGTCCACCAACCCGGCGGCGCGCACCCCTCGCCCGTGCAGGGCTATTACGGCCGCGATCACGCTTTTTTCGCCGAATATCACGAGCAGACCCGCCGCCTTGAGGATTTCGAACACTGGCTCGCGCGCTGGGTTGTGCAAACCGCCGATCGCAGCGATTACGGGAAGCAGCTCGGCCCCGGGCGCGTCGAAAAACTAGCCGTGAAAGAACACGCTTTCTCCGCACCTGCGGACTTTGGATACTGATGACCGAGGACTTGCTCGCAAATATCGAAATCACTCCGCGCGAAGTGAAAGACCTTCTCGCCCGGGACGATAAAGTCCTTTTCGTGGACGTTCGCGAACCGTGGGAATACGATGCGACGCACATCGAAGGCTCGGTGCTGATCCCCTTGGGGCAAATTCCGTCGAATCTCGCACGCCTGGAAAATGCCGAGCAGCTCGTGCTTTTCTGTCACCACGGCATGCGCAGTCTGGACGCCGCCGCATGGCTCCGCGCGCAAGGGGTAGAGGGAGCAAAATCCATGTCTGGCGGAATCGAGCGCTGGTCTACCGAAATTGATCCCAGCGTGCCACGCTACTAACAGGGAAGGGAATATGTTGATGAAAAAGAAAGCCGGGAAGGCCGCGGCAAAAAAGCGATCAGCCAGAACCGCGCAGTTCCTGCAGAAACCTACCTGCACCACCTGCCGCAAAGCTCGCGCCTATATGGAAGATCGCGGCTTCGCTCTGCATTTCCGCGACCTCGATAAAGAACGCCTCAGCTCCGACGAGCTGGAAAAATTAATTGGCGACCGCGATCACCGCGAATTTCTGAACACGCGCAACGAGCTCTTCCGCCAGAAAAATATGAAAAACACTCCGCCCAGCCGAGCCGACGCCATCCGTATGATGGTCAGCGAACCAAATCTGATCAGGCGCCCGGTAATCGTAGCCCGCGGCCGCATCGTCCTGGGTTTCGATCAGGCGGAAATCGACCGTTTGTGACAGCGTGAAAAATAATACACTCAGGCCGAGATTTCGAGGTTGCAGTTGCGGTCTTTCGGACCGCCAGCCTTTGCCTTTGAATTGGTAGCGCCCGTCCCGCGAAGCGGCACGGGCGTGGTTGACTTTACTGTTGAATTTCTCAGGAGCGTCCGCAATTGCCGCCGATCATCGACATCCACGTCCACATCAACCCGCACGAAATGGTTAACCCTCCTGCGCTGGAGCTCATCAAACGCGGCCGCCGCGATTACGAGGAAGTCGAAAAATACGCCGCCAGCCCCGCCGCATTCCTGAAATTTATGGACTCCGCCGATATCGAACGCGCCGGCCTGATCAATTACGTTAGCCCGGAGGTAATCGGCTTCACCGCTGAAGTGAACGATTGGATCGCCCAATATTGCTCAGTCGACCCCAAAAGATTGCTCGCATTCGGCTCCGTACATCCTAAATATATTGCAGACGCAGCCGTCGAAGTGGATCGCCTGAAAAAACTCGGCATCCGCGGCCTAAAAGTCCATCCCTCGCATCAGCTATTCGCCCCCAATGAATACCGCAACGGCCTCGGTCCGCTGCGCGCCATGTACGAACGCGCTCAAGCCCTCCGCCTGCCCGTAATGATCCACACCGGCACCTCGATTTTTCCGGGCGCGCGCAACGTGTACGCCCAACCAATTCTCGCCGACGACGTGGGCGTTGATTTCCCAGACCTGGTCGTCATCCTCGCCCACGGCGGCCGCCCACTGTGGATGAACGAAGCATTTTTCCTCGTCCGTCGCCATGCGAACATGTACATGGACATCTCCGGCATTCCGCCGCAAAAACTGCTGGAATCGTTCCCGCGCATCGAGGAAATCGCGGACAAGGTTTTATTCGGCACGGACTGGCCCGGCCCGGGCGTCCCCAACGTGCGCGGCAACATCGAACGATTCCGCGCCCTCCCGATTTCGCCGCAAGCCCAGCAGAAAATTCTGTATGACAATGCCGCGCGCCTTTTTCCCGCGCAGGCTTAGGAGCGGTACAAAATCATGGACGTGAACCGGTGGAAGTAGAAACAATCGGCGTAATCGGCGCCGGCTCGATGGGCCGCGGCATCGCTTACGCCGCGGCGCTCGCGAGCTATCGCACCGTGTTAGAAGACGTTTCGCCGGAAATGCTCGACCAGGGCCTCGCCTACATCCGCGAAGCGCTCGACGAAGACGTTGCCCGCGGCAAAGTCACGCCAGAACAAATGGCGAACGCCCTGAAGAATCTCTCAACCTCGCGCTCGGTCGAAGACGTCTGCCGCGAAACCGACCTGTTGATCGAAGCCGTCCCCGAAGAAATGGAAGTGAAACTGGAAATTTTCACCATCTTCGACAAGTTCGCCCGGCCCAACGCAATCCTTGCGAGCAACACCTCGTCGCTCTCCGTCACCGAGCTTGCGGCCATCACCTTCCGCGCCGCCGACTGCATCGGTATGCATTTCTTCAACCCGGTCCCAAAAATGAAACTCCTGGAAATCGTCCGCGGACTGGAAACTTCCGAAGCCACGGTACAAGCGTGCGCCGCCGTCGGCCGCCGCATGGGCAAGGAAGTCGTCGTGATTCGCGATTCGCCAGGTTTCATCACCAGCCGCATCAACGCCCTGATCGGCAACGAAGCCTTCTACCTGCTGCAGGACGGCGTCGGCTCCGCCGAAGACATAGACAAAGCGTTGAAGCTCGGCCTAAATCATCCGCTGGGCCCGTTTGAATTGGTGGATCTGGTCGGTCTGGACGTACGCCTGCACATCCTGGAATATCTTCACAAAACCCTCGGCGAAAAATACCGTCCGTCCCCGTTGCTTTTACAGTACGTCAACGCCGGACGCCTGGGTCGCAAATCCGGTCGCGGCGTGTATGATTACAATGGTGACGGCAGTAAAAAATAATCGCGCGGCTCGCGACCACCAGCGCCGCACAGGCCGCGACCGTTCACACTCATGCCACCGAAAATAAATCTCGCCGATCGCATCGAGATTCTGCAAGGTGACCTTATCGCCATGGACACGGACGCCGTCGTCAACGCCGCCAACAACGATTTGCAATTAGGCGGCGGCGTGGCCGGAGCAATCCGCCGCAGCGGCGGCCCACAAATCCAGAAAGAATGCGACGAGATCGGCCCCGTGCCAGTCGGCGGCGCCGCCATCACCTCCGGCGGAAATCTGAGAGCGCGCTTCGTGATTCACGCGGCCAGCATGCAACTGGGCGGCCTCACCTCAGCCCAATCGCTACGCAGTTCCACCGCCCACGCCCTGCGCATCGCCGCGCAAAAAGAACTGAAGACGATCGCGTTCCCAGCCGTCGGCACCGGCATCGCCGGATTTCCCATGCGCGAGTGCGCCGAAATTATGCTGCGCGAAGCGGCCAAGCATCTGGAAGGCCCCACGACGCTCCAGAAAATCTATTTCGTTCTTTTCGATCAGGAAGCGCTCGCGGCATTCCAAAGCGTCCGCTCCGAGCTCGAATCGAAAGCGTAGGCCAGCCCATGACCCAGAATCTGCTCGAAAAAGTTCAGACAGAAGTCGTGCGCTACGAACATCCGCTCTTCGATTTCGCCGCGCGCCCCGCGGAAGAAGGCGTCGAAGTCGAAATCCGCTACAAGCCCAAAGACGCTGACATTCACGACTACACATTCCTGCTGCGTCCGCGCGAAATCGAACACACCCAATTTCCCTGGACCTTTCAAAAGCAACTCTACGATTGCCTCCACGACTACATCATCGAAATGTTCACTCGAAATCCGCAGCGAGTGAATTGACGGGCGCCCGTGATCGCCCGGCGCCTCATGCCTGCCGACCCCACGCCGCTAGCCGCCTCGCTCGCCGAGCACATTCGCGCCTGGGGTCCCATCACCTTCGCAAAATATATGGACGTGTGTCTGTACGATCCCCAGCACGGCTACTACACGCGCGCCGAGCAATTGCCGCGCCGCGATTATTTCACCAGCGTGGACGCCAGCCCCCTCTTCGGCCGCCTGCTCGCCCGCCAATTTCAGGAAATGTGGGTTCAGCTTGAGAGGCCCGCGGAATTTCTGCTGGTGGAACTTGGCGCCGGGTCCGGAACGCTAGCCGCGCAAATTCTGGATTTCAGTGCGGAGTCCTTTCCCGAATTTTACAGCGCTCTGCATTTCGTCGCCGTCGAACGCTCCGCCGCGCGCCGCGCCGCAGCCACCGCCGCTTCCGGTCGACTCGCGAAACACCTCGCCGCCGCGCGTTTTGCAGCCGGGTCAGAGCTGCCCGCACAAATTCCCTGCGGCTGCATATTCTCAAATGAATTCTTCGACGCGCTTCCGGTGCATCGCCTCGCGCGCGAGGGCAACGACCTGCGCGAAATATACGTCGGACTGAGCGGCAGCGGTTTGTGCGAGCAATTCGGCGCGCTCTCCGCCCCAGCGCTAGCCGAATATTTCACCGAGGGGGGAATCACCCTGCAAGAAGGGCAGCTCGCGGAAATAAATCTGGAAGCCTGCGCGTGGATAAAAGAAGTCGGCGCCAGGCTCGCCCGCGGTTTCGTGCTCACCGTGGATTACGGCCACGAAGCCGAGGAACTCTACGACCACCGCCACATGCGCGGCACACTGCTAGCCTACGAAAAACACCGCGCCAGCGAAAATTTCTTTCGCGCGCCAGGCGAACAGGATCTGACTGTCCATGTGAATTTTTCGGCCTTGGCCAGCCACGGTAGCCGGGCCGGACTCCAGCGCACCGGCTCGACGTCGCAGTCGAATTTCCTGCTAAGCCTCGCGCGCCACAGCGATTTCGCCGACCTGCAATCCCCCGCCATGACCGAAAGCCAGCAGACCCGCGCCCGCCTGCTCTTCAAAACGCTGATCTATCCCGAAGGCATGGGCGAGACATTCCAAGTTCTCATCCAGCACAAAGGCCTGGACCACCCACACCTGTCCGGCCTCGATCCCCTGTGATGAATCCCGCTGCATCTTAAAATTGGAAATTGCTGTCTGGTATCTTGAACGAACGCAGGAACGCCCGAGGGCCCGTGGTCAGCGCACAACTTCTAGGAGGCGCCCGGCGAAGGTCGCTTAAGCGTCGGCTTACTCGGATCCGCCGCGGGCGCGCTTGCGGCCGGGGCGGGTGTCGATGGTGCGGACGAAGCAGCCGCTCCGCCCGCCGGCGCGGAATCATCGCCCGTATAAGGGTTTTGAATGTATCGCGCCACTTCCTGCTGCGCACCCGCCGTATCGTCGCCCAAATGCTGCGCCAAGCTATATTCGTTCACAGCCCGTTCGCGCTGTCCCAGCAAATCGTAAATCTTCGCAATATAAATGTGGCTCCACACTTCCGTCCACTTCGGGTCCGCGTCTCCACCCAGCGCCGCGCGGAACGCATTCGCCGCAGCCTGATAATTCTTCTGGTAGAACATCGCCTCGCCCATCCGGAAGTGCGCCAGCGAATTGGTCGGCTGCGCGTCCAGCGCCTTTTGATATTCCTGAATCGCTTCGTAATATTTACCCACCTCCGCGAATCCTTCGCCGCGCGCGATCAGAGCATGCACGCGCAAACGTGGGCTGGATTTCAGCAGATTATTGTTTGGATCAATCACGATGCCATTCGGCTTCGGCCGTCCAAACGTGTCAATCTCAAAAGGCTGCGTGGTGCCCGTGACCAGGATCTTCTTTATTTCGGGATTTCCTTCCGTATCCACGCGAATTTCCACCGGCATACGGAAAGTATCCAGATCCTGATGAATCTTGCCCACCACCTTAAATCCTTTCTGCGTGCGATAGACGATGTACTCCATCTTGAATTCCGGCACGCCCGTCGAATTCAGCCACTGCGAAAAAAACGAAATCAGATTCACCGGCGGCTGCCCCTTCACTGGCGGCGGGATCTTGGTCATCGCAATTTTTTCGAATTCGTTCAGATTCGTATTCTTGCCTTCGTATTTCTTGTAGAACTCGCGCAGCAGCGCCGTGAACGCATCGTCGCCCAATTCCGTGCGCAGCATGTGGAACACCAGCGCGCCCTTGTCCGCCACAATTGAGCGGTATTCATTGGAAAACGTCTGCAAGCGCGCCGCCTGCGAAATCGGCGCGGTATCCTCATACATCAACGCGCCCACTGCGAAATCCTCCAGCGCCTTATGCAGCCCCGCGCTGCCGTCGCTCTGCTCTGCGTACATCGCCTCCGCATAACGCGAAAGCCCGTCCGTCAACCACACATCGGAAGCAGTCGAAGGCAACACGCGATCGCCCCACCACTGTTCTGCCGCCAGTTGTGAAAGCAATCGCTCATTTGCGCGCGTGCCCCACTGCCGCGCGCTGATCAGCATCAATCCCGGTGCGGCAAATCCAGGTACGGTTCCGTCCGGCAGTTGCGCAATCGTCAGCGGCGGCTCGTTCTCGCGTGGCTCCAGCGGCCCAAACGCATCGGAATAATAGCTGAAGATGTGCGCCAGCGAAGTCGCATAGGAGTTCGCCGTGTTCGCCTGCGTCGGCGGCGTAAATATGGAAACGTTGAAGCCCTCGGCTTGCACCGGCGCCAGCTGCAAATTTCCCGCGACGAACGTGCCCACCGGCGCCGCATGGTCGCAGTGAAACACATAAGACGCCTGTCCCGGCGCGCCCTTGCCAATTCCGGGCGACAGCGTCGGAGGATCCGCCTTGCCAGTCCCCGCCACCGCAAAAGTGTCTGGAACGTCAATCTTGAATTTCCCGGTGTACCGATTGGTGGGGTAGTTCGTCAGCGGAAACCAACGCGCCGGCAGCAGTAGGTACGCTCCGGTCTTGTCCACTGAAGCAAAACGCACGCCGCGCGTGGGACTATCTTCTTCGCTCGAAATCGGTCCGGTGTAGTCGAACAGCAGCGTGACGGTTTTTCCCGGCGCCACCACGTCCGGCAATCCAATCGTCAGCAGCAGCGGCGATCGATTGTCGCGCTCAAATTCCAGCGTGCCGCCATTCAGCTTCACCGAATTCACGCGCAAATCCTGATGCAGCTCGACCACCACCGTGCGCGCCGGTTGCTGCGCGATCAATTCCACTTTGGCCTGCGCGGAAATCGTCTGGTCTTCGGGATG
>DATNLN010000255.1:0-13894 GCA_035602855.1 Candidatus Acidiferrales bacterium | reverse complement strand
GGGGGCGTAGTGCGGCGCTACAAGGGACAATAAGGGACAACATGTCAGAAAACATCCAAGCGGTGAATGATGCAAGCTTTGAAGCCGACGTGGTGGAAGCCAGCAAGACCCAGCCGGTGATGGTGGATTTCTGGGCGGATTGGTGCCGTCCGTGCCATATGTTGACTCCGACGGTCGAAGAATTGGCGAAAGAGCACGCGGGGAAGTTGAAAGTCGTGAAGCTCAACGTGGATGAAAACATCAACGCGGCGGGGAAGTTCAATATTCGTGGAATTCCTACCTTGCTGATTTTCAAGGGCGGGCAGGTGGCGGACCAGCTTGTCGGGGCTCAGCCTAAAGAGCAGATTGAGAAAGTCATCCAGCGCCATATTTCATAGGATCCGGGCGCGATTTCACTTCAGTCCAGGTCAGGTGATTATGCGCGGCGGCGATCCGGAGCTGGTGGCGCTGGGGAGCGGGCCGACTTTGAAGAATTGCGCGGCTTGCGGCGTTGGGTTTTCCTGCGGCGCTCCGGCTGCGGGTTGTTGGTGCGAGGAATTGCAACTCGCCGCCGAAGTTTTGCTTGAGCTGCGGGCACGTTATGCGGATTGTTTGTGCCGCCGCTGTCTTTCGGCGGCCGCAGCGTCTGCGCCGACGTCAGCTCGGCGGGCATCGCGTATGGATTCAGAAACGACCGGGCGTAGCATCCTGCCGCAGCGTCTCCTATGAGCGTGAAAGTGAAAAAAGAGCAGCGGCGCTGCCATTGGGCGCAGAAGCCGTTGATGGTGGAGTACCACGATCGGGAGTGGGGCAAGCCGGTGCACGACGACCGTTTGCTTTTCGAGTTTCTGATACTAGAAGGCGCGCAGGCGGGATTGAGCTGGGAGACGATTCTCAACAAGCGCGAGAATTACCGGCGCGCGTTCGATGGATTCGATGCCGGGAAGATCGCGCGGTACGATGCGCGCAAGGTGCGGGCGCTTTTGGGCGACGCTGGGATTGTGCGCAATCGCTTGAAGATTGCGGCTACGATTTCCAATGCCGCGGCGTATCTGGCGCTGCAGCGGGAATTCGGATCGTTCGACCGTTACGTGTGGCAATTCGTGGGCGGACATCCGAAAAGAAATGACGGGGCGACTTCGCGGAAGATTCCGGCGCGCACGGCGGAATCGGATGCGCTGAGCAAGGATTTGAAGGCGCGCGGTTTCCGATTCGTCGGCACGACCATTTGTTATGCTTTCATGCAGGCCGTCGGCATGGTCAATGATCATTCGCGCGATTGCTTCCGTTATCCGATGAGGGGTTAGTTTGCGAGGGCATCATGCGCATTCTTGCTGGATGGCACTGTCGCAGCTGGTACCGTCCTCGTCGCGCCCAGTTCCAACTACTTTCACGCAAGGTACGGGCAGTCTGACTTGGAGCGCTTTCAGGTGCGCCGTGGAATCAGTTTGACGGTGCAATATGGTTCGGACCATCAGGCCTGCCAAATCGTAATCGGACCGATTCAGCCTCTCATCCACCAGGCAGGCGAAACCCAGTTCGTATCCCCCCAGAGCATTTCTGAAATCTTGGAAGAGGTGGCGCCGGTCGCCGCGAGAGGGAAACAAATCAGCGGCAATGGCGGCTTCCAGAGTTCCTGCGCCGTAGACTCCATCAGCGACTATGAAAACCTCACCCTATCGCGAGTAACATCCGCGTGCAGAGCCGCGAGTCCTGATCAAGACTCGGGTGCACAGATCATCTTCAAGCGAGACGCATGTTCGTTTGCGAAGAATCCTCTTGGGGTAGTCCAGCCTAACGCCAGGTAAGCAGCATTATCACAGCCGCAGTCTTGCGCTTGCGTCGGGAGCAGGCGGAGGCTAGAATTGCACGTACTTGTTTTCGTGTTAGCCCGCCTGTAGTGCTTCTGGTGTCAACGGCAGGGGCTAGGTGCGGCCTGACGAAGGGTGGGGGCGGCGACGGTGACTGGGAACGCGCGAGCGAAGGCAATCTGCGTGGTTGGGGCGCAGTGGGGTGACGAGGGCAAAGGTAAGGTGGTTGATTACCTGGCCCAGTCGTTCGACTATACAGCGCGCTACGCGGGCGGGCACAACGCCGGACACACGGTTATTTTCAATAATCATAAGTATATCTTGCAGTTGATTCCCAGCGGAATTCTGCGGCCAGAGAAGAAGGCGGTGATTGGCGCGGGGACGGTGGTGGATCCGGCGGCGCTGGTGGCTGAGCTGGAGAATCTGAAACGGTCGGGGATTGAAGTGCGAGGGCGGCTTTTTCTGAGCGATCGCGCGCATTTGATTTTTCCTTATCACCGCGAAATGGATAAGGCGGCGGAATCGGCGCGCGGGGCGGCGGCGATTGGGACCACTTCGCGCGGGATCGGTCCGGCGTATGAAGACAAAATGGCGCGGCGCGGGATTCGTGTGTGCGATTTATTCGATGCGGCGGGCTTCAAGGAAAAATTGGAGCGGGTGATCGCCGAAAAAAATGCGATCAGCCGCGCGACGTATGGGCATCCGCTGGAAACCGCCGGAATTTACGATCAATATATGGAACTGGCGGCGCACATTCATGGCCTGGTGACGGACACAGGCGTGCTGCTGAATCGCGCGCTGGATAACGGCGAATCGGTGCTGTTCGAGGGCGCGCAGGGCACGATGCTGGACATTGATCATGGGACGTATCCCTACGTGACTTCGTCGAATGCGACGTCGGGCGGCGTCGCGACAGGGCTGGGCGTCGCGCCGACGCGGATTGGCGGCGTGGTCGGAGTGACGAAGGCTTACACCACGCGCGTGGGCAGCGGGCCATTTCCGACCGAGATGCCGGACCTGGACGCGCAGGCGTTGCGCGAGCGCGGCAAGGAATTCGGCGCGGTGACGGGCAGGCCGCGGCGCTGCGGCTGGCTGGACCTGGTTGTGCTGAAGTTCGCGAAAATGTTGAGCGGGATTGATTCGCTGGTGGTGACCAAGATGGACGTGTATGACACGCAGCCCGAGATCAAGGTTTGCACCGGCTATCAATATAAGGGCAAGGTGCTGGAGAATATGCCGGCGGACGTTGAGACGCTGACGCAGGTCGAGCCTGTGTACGTCACTTTGCCCGGTTGGCAGAAACCGACGCCGGGAATTCGCAGCGTGAAGGAATTGCCGGAAGCGGCGCGCAATTATTTGAATTTTATTTCTGAGCAATTGCAAGTTGAAATCGGCATGATTTCTACCGGGCCGGAACGCGATGCGACGATTGTTCCGCGAGGGACGAAACTCGCGTCCTGGCTCTAAGGCGCCATGCTTTCCTACGAAGCTGCCCGCGCAAAAGTGATTGAAGTAATCTGCGCGCGGCGTTGTGCACCTCCTCCTGCTACCGAAACGATCGAATTTGCCGAAGACCCTGCGCGAGTGCTGGGACGCATCGTGGCGGAAGATGTGCGCGCGGACCGGAATTATCCGCCGTCCAATCGCTCGACGCGCGACGGCTTTGCTTTGCGTGCGGCGGATGCGACGCAACCCGGGGCGAAACTGCGACTGATTGGCGAGAGTCGCGCAGGAGTTTCGTTCGGCGGCATGGTCGAGCCGGGGACTTGCGTACAAATCATGACGGGGGCTGCAATGCCGCGCGGCGCGAATTCAATCGTGATGAACGAGCATGCGCGGATCGAGGGCGCGTATGTGGTAATGGATGAAGCGGCACGAGAGGGTGCGCATTTTGTGCTGGAAGGGCAGGAAACGCGCGTGGGAGAGAGCGTGGTCGCGCGCGGGAAGCGAGTCAGCTACGCGGAGCTGGCGATTGCCGCCCAGGTGGGACGTACCCGTCTGGTGGTGGCGAAGAAGCCGCGCGTCGCCATTCTTTGCACAGGCGATGAATTGGTGGCGATGGACCAGACGCCGACGAAATATCAGATTCGCAATAGCAATAACGTTTCGTTGGCGGCGCAAGTGGCGCTGGCCGGTGGCGAGCCGGTGATGCTCGGAACCGCGCCGGACAATCTGGCGGAACTGCGTGGGCGTGTCCACCAAGCGCTGGATGCGGATATTGTGACGATCACGGGCGGCGTGTCGGTGGGGAAGTACGATCTGGTGGAGCAGGTGTTGCGCGAAATGGGGGCGGAATTTTACTTCGATGCGGTTGCGATTCGCCCGGGCAAGCCGGCGGTGTTCGGTTTTTGCCAGGGCAAGCCGGTATTCGGATTACCGGGAAATCCCGTTTCGACCATGGTCACGTTCGAATTGTTTGTGGTACCTGCGATTGAGCTGCTGAGCGGGCACAAGCCGGGTGCTCTGGCGGTGCTGAAAGCCAAGCTTGCGCATCCTTTGCAGGAGAAGCCGCCGCTGGCGCATTTTCTGCCGGCGCGTGTGAGTTGGCCGGAGGGCGAGCCGGTAGTGGAAGCGATTCATTGGGAGGGCTCGGGCGACATCGGGTCTGTGGTGAAGGGAAATTGTTTTTTGGTGGTGCACGAGGCGAAGTTGATTTATGCGGCGGGGGAGATGGCGGACGTCCTGCCGCGGCGGGGATTGTTCTGAGTCGAGGACGGCAGAGCGGGTCTTGGATCCGCGCCTACAAATTCACGGGCCGATTCAACCGCGAAGAGCCGGCCGGATGCCGGCGTTACGAAATCCATGGCGAAGCTTTCACACTACGATGAAAAAGGGCGCGTGCGCATGGTGGACGTTACTGCGAAAGCGGCCACGTCGCGTACTGCGGCGGCGCACGCATTTGTTCGCATGGAGCGGGCAACCGTCAGCAGCGTGCGGCGGCTGAAGTCCCCCAAAGGCAGTCCTCTTGAAATTGCGCGGATCGCTGGAATTGGCGCGGCCAAGCGCACGGCGGAGCTGATTCCACTTTGTCATCCCCTTTCTTTGACTCACGTAGATGTGAGCGCCAAGCTGTGCCAGAATGGAATTGAGCTGAGATCGGAGGCGACGGCTACCGGCCCGACTGGAGTCGAGATGGAGGCTCTGGTGGCGGTGTCGGTTGCGGCGCTGACGATTTACGATATGTGCAAAGCGCTGGAACGCGGCATGGAGATTACTGAGGTGTACGTAGTGAAGAAGGCTGGCGGGCGAAGCGGCACGTACGTGCGTCCGGGGAAACGTGTGAAGCGATGACGCCGATGAAGGATGTCAAAGTCCTGGTCGTCGATGACAACGCGCTGATCCTCGACTTGTTGATGAAGGGCTTGCTGCCGCATTGCGATGCGCGCGCGGCTGCGGATGGCGCCGATGCTCTGCTGAAAATTGTGGACGATCCGCCGGATCTGGTGGTGTGCGACTACCGCATGCCGGGACTCGATGGGCGCCAGCTGTATGAAAAATTGCGCGGGCGGCAGCAGACGAAAGCAATCCCGTTTATTTTTCTAGCGAGCCGCAGCGACATCGAAGAGAAGTTGCGCCCGATTGTGGAAGGCGTCGAGGAATTTATTCCCAAGCCATTTTTCCTGAAGGATTTGGTGCGCCGCGCGAAAAAAGTGGTGGATCGGCTGCAGCTCGAGAAATTGCAGAATCGGCAGGTACGGCCGGGAGTAGTGCAGGGGCGGCTGGAAGAAATGTCGATTATGGATTTGATGCAGTCGCTGGAAATGGGCCAGAAGTCCTGCCAGTTGACGATTCGGCGTGGAGAGGAAAGCGGCGATTTATTTTTTGCGGCGGGGCAATGCAAGGATGCGCGGCTGGGAGCGCTGGAGGGCGAGGCGGCAGTGTTTGAGGCGGTGCGCTGGCCCGAAGGCGAATTCGAAATTGATTTCAATCGCGCGCCCACGCGCGACATCATTTCGCGCACGACGACTGGGCTGTTGATGGAAGCGTTGCGGCTGGTGGATGAAGGGCAGCGCGATGGCGAAAGCGAAGACGCGCAGGTCACCGAAGGATAGCCGTTGGCCAATTGCGGCACCACTCCATGCGGGTTTCCATTCTCACAATCAGCGATTCGGTAGCGAGCGGAAAGCACGAAGACGGTTCCGGGCCGGCGGTTGCGGGGCGGTGTAGGGAACTGGGATGGGAAATCGTGTCGGCGGCGCTTTTGCCCGATGAGCGCGAGAGCATCGCCGAGCTTTTGCGCAGGACGGCTGACGCGAAAGTGGTGGATTTGATACTCACCACCGGCGGGACGGGCGTCGGGCCGCGAGATGTGACGCCGGAAGCTACGATCTCTGTGTCGGAGCGGCTGATCCCTGGTTTTGCGGAGCAGATGCGCGCGGAGGGATTGAAGAAAACGCCGCGGGCGATTTTGTCGCGCGGAGCTGCGGGGATTCGCGGGACTACGATGATCATTAATCTGCCGGGAAGCCCGCGAGGAGCTGTGGAATCGCTCGACGCTCTTGCTGCTTTGCTTCCTCATGCCCTGGATGTGCTGCACGGCGCGCGCCACTAATCGAAGCCTCAAAAACGAAATCGTGCGACCTCGTTTGAGCCGAGATGCCCGCTACCTAACCCCCGGTATCGCCAGGCGTTGCGAAATTTTTTATGGCGGATGAGGCTGGCTGAGACTTGAGCGCTGTGCTAGGATGCGCTGTTCGTGGGTCAACGTTGATCCGGCGATGCCGAGCCAATACATTCCGATATTGATTTACGCGCTGCTTGCCGCGGCTTTCCCCGCCGTCACGCTCCTTGTTTTCAAATTGATTCGTCCGGACATGAAGGCGAATGGAGCGAAGCTAGAGCCGTACGAGTGCGGCGTGCCGCCGGAAGGGAATGCGCGCGGACGGTATTCCGTGCGCTTTTACATGGTGGCGATTCTTTTTGTGATTTTCGATGTGGAGACGATTTTTCTGTTTCCCTGGGCCATCAAGTACGGCCAGCTCGGCGTGTATGGCTTGGTGACAATGCTGGTATTTTTGGGAATTTTGCTGATTGGGTATGTGTGGCTGTATCGCAAAGGTGCGCTCGATTGGGTGTAGCGTCGCGCCGCTGAGAAGCCGGGGCCCGGGTAGAGTGGAATTGACGTTGTTTTTTGGAGTGTGTTAAAAAGGCGGGCTGCGAGCCGATTGCGGGGCGCGGAACGTGGCGCGTACCGGGCGAGGGCAGCCGATCGAACCGATGGTCAACGACCCTTCGGAAAAAGGTCCAGCCGCAAAACCGCCGGAGGGCACGGCGGAAAAGTCTTCTATTCCTTCCAAACGCGAGACTCCAGCCGTTCCTGCTGCCCCTGCCGAGCCCATTGCAGCCAAACCGCCGGTCCCTGCGACCCCTGCTGAACCAGATGCAGCGAAATCAACTGCGGCACCACCCGCTGCCAAGCCTCCCGCGGCAACGCCGCCTGCTGCTGCATCAACGCCGACAACCCCCGGTGCTCCTGCAGCGGCCGCGCCACCGAAACCAGCCGCGCCTCCAGCGCCACCGAAAGAAGCGCCGCCGAAACCTGTGCCGCTGGACAACGAATTGGTGCAGCGGCTGAAGGCGCGGTTCGGGGACGCGTTCCGCGAAGCTTCCCTCGATCGCAAGCAGGCCATCGTGTTGATTGCAGTGGAACAGCTGCGCGAAGTCTCGCGTTACTGCCGCGACGAAGAAAAATTCGACATGCTGGTGGATTTAACGGCGGTGGACTGGCCGAAGCGCGAGAAGAGATTCGATGTAGTGCTGAATCTTTATTCGTTCGCGAAGAACGAGCGGCTGCGATTGAAGGCGCACGCGGGCGAAACCGAGCCCGCGCCAAGCGTTTGCGAAATCTGGCCCGCGGCGAATTGGATGGAGCGCGAATGCTACGACATGTTCGGGATCGTGTTTGAAGGTCACCCCGACCTGAAACGCATTTTGCTGCCGGACGAGTGGCAAGGCCATCCGTTGCGCAAGGATTACGACATTTTGAAACAGGACACGGATTGGGTTCGCGAAAATTTGGGAATCGAGAGCGGGCAGTAGCGCCGCAAGACGGCCGCGAGCGAATGAGCAACAAGCACACGATAAGAACGATTTCGGGGATGGATAGCGTCAACGCCACGGTGTTGGGCGCGGACGAAATCATTTTGAATATGGGGCCCCAGCATCCTTCGACGCACGGCGTGCTGCGCGTGAAATTGAAATTGGATGGCGAGCGCGTCGCGGGGTCGGAATGCATCATCGGCTACCTACATCGCGGCGTGGAGAAAATAGCGGAGCATCGCAGCTACCAGCAATTTGCGCCCTACGTGGACCGCATGGATTACGTGGCGGCGGTTTCGAACGGGCTGGGATACTGCGAGGCCGTGGAAAAATTGCTGGGCACCGAGGCGCCGCCGCGCGCGCGCGTGGTGCGCACGATTCTGACCGAACTACAGCGAATCGCAAGCCACCTGTTGTGGCTGGGAACGCATGCGCTGGACATCGGAGCGCTGACGCCGGTGTTTTACTGTTTTCGGGAGCGCGAAGAAATTTTGAAGATTTTCGAGAAATATTGCGGCGCGCGACTGACGACCCATGCATTCCGGATCGGCGGATTGCAGTATGAGACATACGACGGTTTCGAAGAGGACACCAAGCGTTTCTGCAACGATTTCGCGCACAAGATCGACGAGTACGAAACGCTGCTGACGGAAAATCGCATCTGGGTGGGACGCACAAAAGGCGTGGGAATTCTGAACGCGGCAGATGCGATTGCGCTGGGCGTGACCGGGCCGGTGCTGCGCGCGAGCGGCGTGCAATGGGATTTGCGGAAGGCGCAGCCCTATGCGGCGTATGACCAATACGAATTCGATATTCCGACGCGCGAAAGCGGCGACACCTACGACCGTTACGTGGTGCGCATGGAAGAAATGCGGCAGTCGCGGCGCATCTGCCTGCAAGCGGTGGAAAATATTCCCGCGGGTCCGATCATGGCGCGCATCGGCAAAGTGCTGAAGCCCCCGCCGGGCGAGGTGTATCACTCGATCGAGGCGCCCAAGGGCGAGCTGGGATATTACATCGTCAGCGACGGAACGACGCAGCCGTATCGCGTGCGCGTGCGGCCGCCATCCTTTATCAATCTGCAGGCGTTCGACAAAATGGCGAAGGGCTCGCTGATCGCGGACGTGGTGGCGATCATCGGAACGATTGATATTGTGCTGGGGGAAGTGGACCGCTAAGCGATGGGACATCTGATTCCACCATCGATCATGCCGTACGTGCTGCCGGTGTTGTATGCGGTGGTGATTGTGGCGGTGTTGCCGCTGCTAGCGGGCTACATCGTGTTGATGGAACGAAAAGTGATGGCGGACATGCAGGCGCGACTGGGTCCGATGCGCGTCGGGCCGCACGGATTGTTGCAACCGATTGCGGACGCGGTGAAATTGCTTTTGAAAGAAGACATTATTCCGGACAAGGCGGACCGGCTGATGTTCTGGTTTGCGCCGCTGGTGAGCGTGACCATGGCGCTGCTGGCGTATTCGGCGCTGGCGATTGGTCCCGCGTTTCAGATTGCGGATTTGAATATCGGATTGCTTTTTATTCTGGCGGTCAGCTCGCTGGGGATTTACGGGATTGTACTGGGCGGGTGGGCATCGAACAGCCATTATTCGCTGCTGGGAGCTTTGCGCAGCGCCGCGCAGCTGGTGAGTTATGAAACCGCGGCCGGGCTGGGACTGATTTCGGTCTTGCTGCTGGCCGGTTCGCTTTCAATGAAAGATATTGTGCAGGCACAATCGGATCAGGGGGTGTGGTTCGGTTTCTCGGTGCCGTTCGGATTTTTCATTTATCTGGTGGGCTCGATCGCGGAGACCAATCGCGCGCCTTTTGATTTGCCGGAAGCGGAATCGGAATTGGTGGCTGGATACATGACAGAGTACAGCGGCTTTCGTTGGTCGCTTTATTTTCTGGCGGAATACGCGAACATGATTATCGTTGCGGGGATCGCGACCACATTATTCCTGGGTGGATGGCTGCGGCCGGGCGCGCGTTACCACGAGCATATTCCGGGGACGGGGATCGAGTGGTTGGACGCACTGCCTGCGCTGCTGACTTTGGGCGTCGCGTTGTATTCGTTGTCTCTGGCGCCGAAGCAGCCGGTGAAAATTCAGAAAATCGTGATGGTGCTGGTGGCGCTGCTGTGCCTGGGAATAGCCGGCGTATTGGCCGGCGCTTTGATTGCTCCTCCTGCTGTGATGCAGGGAATTCATGGGGCGTTTTGGTTCATGGCCAAGGTGTTCGCGTACATTTATGCGTTCCTGTGGATACGGTTTACATTTCCGCGTTATCGCTTCGACCAGTTGATGCGTCTGGGCTGGCGATTCTTGATTCCCCTGGCCCTGGTGAATGTGATCGGCGTGGGTGTGGCGATTGTGCTGCGGCAGCAATTCGCTTGGGGGCCAATTGTGTCGTTGATTCCGACAACCCTCGGGACTTTGGGCGTGGCGATGCTTTTGGCGAAGGATGATGCGCCGACGTCTGCGGCTCATTTGCTGGACGGTGAATAGATCGATGCAGACGCTGAATCAGGCGCTATTTATATTTTTCGCAGTGCTGGCGGTGGCGTCCGCTGTTTTGATGGTGACGCGGCGGAATATCGTGCACGGTGCGGTATTTTTGATTACGACGCTGCTGGCTACGGCTGGGATTTTCCTGCTACTCGAGGCCGAGTTTCTTTTCATCGTGCAGGTCATTTTGTATGTGGGCGGGATCATGGTGCTGTTCGTATTCGTGATCATGCTGGTGAATCTGGATGTTTCGATGCGCCAGGTGCAATTCAACCGGCAATGGTTTGTGGCGGCGACGCTGGCACTGGTGCTGGCTGCGCAATTTTTGTACGCGATATGGGCGGTACGCAGACCAGGGATGCTGCGTTTGCCGGCGCCGGCCGCCGAGCTTGCGCCGAAGAATACCGAGGCGGTGGCGGACGCGCTGTTCAGCCACTACATGCTGCCGTTTGAGATTGCTTCGATTTTATTGCTCGTGGCGATGATTGGCGCGGTGGTGATGGCCAAGCGGAGAGTGGGATGATTCCGGTGGACTATTATTTGTTTCTGAGCCTGACGCTGTTTGTGATCGGCGTGGTCGGGGTGCTGACGCGGCGGAACGTGATCATCATGCTGATGTCCATCGAACTGATTTTGAATGCGGTGAACATCAACCTGATGGTTTTTTCGCGGATGTGGGGTTCAGTCGATGGGCAGGTGTTCGCGATTTTCATTATCACGGATGCGGCTGCGGAAGCTGCGGTGGGACTGGGGATTATTTTGGCGTTTTTCAACAATCGCGAGACGGTGCTAGCAGATGAAATGGACATCATGAAATGGTGAAGGCTCACGGATGAACGCGCCGTATTTTCTGGAGCATATCTGGCTGATCCCGCTGTTTCCGCTGCTGACGGCGGCGCTAATGCTTTTCTATGGGCGGCGCCTGTCGAACAACATTGTGAGCTATTTGTGCGCGGGGAGCGTGCTGGTTTCCTTTGTTTTTTCAGTGGGCGCGTTTTTTCAGCTGGTCGCTTTGCCGCAAGGCGAGCGATTCTTCACGAAATTGCTTTTTGCATGGCTCCCCCCCGTGCCGTATCACATGTTCGACGGCCGGCTGGCGCATTTCGTAGCCGGATGGGAATTTCAGATTGATCCGCTTTCGGCGGTGATGATTCTGGTCGTGACCGGCGTGGGATTTTTGATTCACTTGTATTCCACGGGTTACATGGCGCACGAGGGCGGATATTACCGGTTTTTCGGCTATCTGAATCTTTTTATGTTCGCCATGCTGATTCTGGTGCTGGCGAATAATTTCCTGATGATGTTCGTCGGCTGGGAAGGCGTGGGGACTTGCAGTTATTTACTAATCGGATTTTATTTTCATCGCAAGTCGGCTTCGGACGCGGGGAAAAAAGCGTTTATCGTGAACCGCGTGGGCGATGCGGGGTTTCTGCTGGGAATTTTTCTGTGCTCGGCGGTGCTGGGGACGGTGCGCTTCAGTGATATCGGGCCCGCGCTGCTGGCGGGACATTTTCAGATCGGGGATCCGCGGCTGACGGCGATTGCCCTGCTGCTGTTTGTGGGCGCGGCCGGAAAGTCGGCGCAAATTCCGCTATACGTGTGGCTGCCGGACGCGATGGAAGGTCCGACGCCGGTGAGCGCGCTGATTCACGCGGCGACGATGGTCACCGCGGGCGTGTACATGGTGACGCGCACGAACGCGATCTACCAACTGGCGCCGAAGGCCATGGGCGTGGTCGCACTGGTGGGTGCCATTACCGCGCTGTTCGCGGCTACGATTGGAGTGGTGCAGAACGACATCAAGAAAGTCCTGGCGTACTCGACAGTTTCGCAACTCGGCTACATGTTCCTGGCGTGCGGTGTGGGCGCCTTCACCGCTGGAATTTTTCACTTGATGACGCACGCGTTTTTCAAGGGGCTGCTGTTTCTTGCGGCGGGCAGCGTGATCCACGCGCTTTCGGGCGAGCAGGACATGCGCAAGATGGGGGCGCTATCGAAGCGGATTCCGGTCACCTATTGGACGATGCTGATTGCGACGCTGGCAATCGCGGGAATTTTCCCGTTTGCCGGATTTGTGAGCAAGGACCTGATTCTGGGCAAGGCGTACGAAAAAGACGTGCTGCTGTGGGCCATCGGCTATTTCACGGCGGGGATGACGGCGTTTTATATGTTTCGGCTGATTTTTATGACCTTCCACGGAACTTCGCGCGTCGATCACGAAGTGGATCATCACATTCATGAATCACCTAAGGCCATGCTGGTGCCGCTGGTGATTCTGGCGGGACTGTCGATTGTGGGCGGATTGGTCAGCTGGCCGGAAATTCTCGGGGGCAACAGCCATTTCGTGCATTTTCTCGAGCCAGTCGTAGGCATGGCGCACGAGGCGCGCATCGAGCCGCTCAAGGGGCCGAGTTCGCGTATCGGCGAGATTAATTTGATGCTGCTGTCCGAGGGGCTGGTGGTGCTGGGGATTTTGTGTGCGTGGTATCTGTACATTAAACGCACGGAATTGCCGGCGAAAATCGCCAAGAGACTCAATGGATTCTACGAGCTGGTGTACCACAAATATTATGTGGATGAGCTGTACGACGCGCTGTTTGTAAATCGCGCGAAGGATTTGGGATTGGCGCTGGGGTGGTTCGATACGAACGTGATCAACGGAGTGGGCGTGGACGGTGCGGGATGGCTGACGCGCTTCCTTTCGCGCGTTTCGATGTGGTGGGATAGGTGGATCGTGGACGGTTCGGTGAAACTGGGTGCGCGCATTGTGTGGGTGCTCAGTTTTCCGGTGCGCTTGATTCAGGACGGGCTGGTGCAGAGTTACATGCTGTTCATCGTGATCGGATTGATCGGGTTTCTGGGATATTACTTTTATCTGGCGCATCACGCGGTGCACTAGTTTTTATGCGGGCGGGCACGGTCCGCAAATTGCCGTAGTAGAAGAACGCGAGGGAACGGATGCTCTTTTCCGACAGCCACATTTTAAGCACGATCCTGTTCACGCCGTTGATTGGCGCGATCTTGATGTTTTTTATTCCGCGCGAGCGCGCTGACCTGCATCGCTGGATGGGCAATTTGTTTGGCTTTCTCGGCTTGCTGGTTTCGCTGCCGTTGATCTGGCGCTTTCAATCCGAGGCGGGAGCGCCGCAATTTCAGTTTGTAGAGAATGCGAGCTGGATTCCATCCGTGGGCGCGCATTTCACGCTGGGGATTGATGGGTTGAGCTTTTTGATGGTGATGCTGACAACCGTGCTGGGCGCGATTGCGATTTTGTCTTCGTGGTCCGCGATCCACAAGCGCGAAAAAGAATATTACATTCTGTTGCTGCTGCTGCAGACGGGTATGCTCGGCGTTTTCATGTCCTTGGACTTCGTGTTGTTTTACGTTTTCTGGGAAGTGATGCTGGTGCCGATGTACTTCCTGATCGGGGTGTGGGGCAGCGAGCGGCGGCTATATGCGGCGATCAAATTTTTCTTGTACACGCTGGCCGGATCCGTGCTGATGCTGCTGGCGATCCTGGCGATTTATTATTACCGCAACACATTCGACATGCGCGAAATT
>DATNLN010000220.1:0-5114 GCA_035602855.1 Candidatus Acidiferrales bacterium | reverse complement strand
GTGGGCGGGCGCGCCGAACTGGACCTTGAAGGCGACGTCTTCGCGAAGATCGCGATCCGTGTCGAAGCGAAAGGCGTAGAGACCTTCGTCGCGGAAGGTGTCTGGCGCGCTGACGCCGGCGTTCGGATTCACGGTCAAAGCCATGACCGTTGTGCCCGGGCGGCCGCGAAACAAGTAGAAGTCGCAGATATTGATGCGGGGGTCTTCTTTTGCATTAGGCGTATCGAAATGATGCGACATGGCGAATCTTCTCCTAAAGGGTTCGATGCGAGGCCAAAAGGTCGATCGCTCGGGTGCGGGGCCGATGGGGGGATCATGTTTGACATTCTCAAGTCCATCGGAAGATTTTTCAAGTTTGGAATGGTAACGAAGCAATTCCCAAGTCCTGACTTGTCGTAATCGGAAATCACTTGAAATTCGAGAGACGGAATCTGCATCGATCAGGCACTTGGGCTCGCTCTTGTTACGTCGGTTTGCCAGGCCGGACTGACTTTCGCCAATGAAATTCCGCTTTGCCAGCGAAAAACATTACGCAGGCACAGCGAATCGTATACCAAGCGGCTTCCGTGGTTGCCGAAGAATGAAACTTATTTCAACAGCGTGGCGAGCAGGTAAGATGGGCTTATGCTGGCTGCCGTTTGCGAGTCCAAAAAGGAAATTCCGGTTTAGGCGATCCTCACCAGGATCCGATGAAACTCACCTACGCGATTTCGTTCGAGGATTTTCGTTCCCTCCAGCCTCCGTTTCCGTTGCTCCCGCACAAGGGCGCCGGTTACTGCGGATTGGTGATCGTTTGAAAGGGGGAGGTTGGCGTCGAATTCTGAGGATTGCGTCCGGCCTCATTGGCCTCTCCTATTTCCTAGCGATCGCGATTTATTTGACAAACTCGCATGGCTATCTGGCTCATCCAGTCGCAACACCGATATCGATCGTTCTCGGACTGTATTTTTTCTTGGTCCTGCGGCGGAGACAGCAAAGAAAGCGTTACTTCGGCTCGATACGAATTTATTACAGCGCTGAAGGACTTCAACTCCAGGATGCTACCTCCGTCGCACGAATTTCATGGGACCAATTCGTCGGATACCTCGAAGGGGATCAGCTCTTCCTGCTCTATCACAACCCGCGCCTCTACCGCATAGTTCCAAAACGAGCCCTCGCCGAACGGGAACAGCAATTCCGCGAACTCGTCCAAGACAAGCTCCCTGGCTTCGATTATCGGGTGCCGTTCGCTGCGCCCGCTCGGGTATAGCTTCTCCGATGACCGCGTTAGGACGTAGCCGCCCGGCGGCGGACTCTTCGCGTGGGGTAGGGAGCCTTTAGACCCGACGAGGTGATTCCGGATTCAACCGCGGGAGCGGAAGCGAGGTCGGTCTGAATCTGGTCTGACGCGTTTTGTACCGTGGCGAGAAGCGCCGAGCTGGGAGCCGATTCCCCTTCCGTGCGGTAGCAACTATCTTCAGAATACTGCCAGGCGATTTGGGCCACGGAAGCCGCGTGGTTACTTATTAAATGTCGGCTTCCACCTGTATTGCGTTGCAGCCGCCGGGGGTTAGGGTTCGAATTGCCAGCGTGCCGCAAAGAATTCCTAGAGCGAACTATTCTTGAGGTGCGTCAGCGCGGAGAACTGCCGGTATCATGCAGAAGCACGACATCGGATTCGTCGTGCTCACGGAAAACGCCGAGGTTCCTTCCGTCGGGCGAGAAATGAAAGGCCTGGATCAGATCCGTTTCGAAGGCAGTGATTTGGCGGCCTCGGGAGCCGTCGAGCGGCTGGAGCCACAGATTGTCCGCACCGTTTTCGCGAATGGGATACACGAGGGCGCTTCCATCCGGCGTGAATTTCGGATTTAGGGCAATCCTCGGATTGGGGTCGAGCAACCGCACCGGTGGATCAGGTCCGGCATCGAGCGGAACCAGCGCAATTTTGTTCGCGGAGCCGTTGGACTCAATCTGGTTGAGAAGGATGGCAAGCCACTTGCCATCCACTGAAATGGCGAATCCCGGCGACGAGAAAATCGTGTGTGGAACGATCGTTCCCGGCACCATCTCAGGCGTCCCCCCGTTTATAGGCACGCGCATAATGCGAGGAACGAGCCAATCTTCGTAGTACACCCACTTTCCGTCCGGCATGCACTTCGCGGCAAGGTCCGAGCTGCCATAGGTGAGTTGCCTCAGGTTCGAGCCGTCGGCAGACATTCGCCAAACGTTGATCTTGGTAGCGGAGTGGCCATCCCATTGAAGTATCACGTCAGACCCATTCGGACATGGAATCGCCGCCGCTATCACGGCGTCGGGGTCGCTAAGTATGGTCGTCTTGCTGGCGCCGTCCGGTGAGAATCGCAGCAACGTGCCGCCGTCGGCAAAGTACAGGTCTCCGTTTGATGCCCAGTTAAAGACAAAAGAGTCTTTGAGCTGGGCCAACGCAGGAGCCGGAGCACTACCGGCGAATCCGCTGGCCGGCAACACATACAGAGTTCTTGCGGCTTTTTGTTGGACTGTAGCGATCGCCTTCCCGTCGGCCGAGAGTGTCAGTGTCCGATAGCTATTCGTGTCCTTAGTGATCGCACGAAATTGGGTTGCTGATGCGGAGAGCAGACCGATCTGCGCGCGCGCGAGAGGAGTCCCATTGCTCTGATAGGTCACCACCAGGCCGCGGCCATCGGGCAGCCATGCCAAGTCGTTGAGCTGCACTTTGTTGAACGGGACAAGCGCCTGCACTTTAGCGGACACTACATCGCGGAACTCAATGTTACTCATCGGCTCGCCGGGGCCGGGCATCAGTGCTGCGATCTGTTTGCCGTCAGGTGACCACGGTACGGGTTGCGGAGTAAAGGTGGCAGGCCCGCCATAAAACATCTTTTCGCCCGTGCCGTCCGCGTTCGCGATGAGCACTTGAAACTTTCCAACCTCCGGATTATTTCCGCGCACATACGCGATTCTTCCATCTGGGGAGAAGCTAATCGCGCTGTCGATGTCCCGCACGACGAGCTGCGGTGTACCACCCAGCACCGGAGCGCGGAAAGCGTTGTACGATGTATGCGTGTTGTCTGTGGCCTTACGGAAATAAATGTAATTGCCATCCGGAGAAAAGGTCAAGGTCTGGTAATAGGCCTCGGCGGGCGGAATCACTTGGGTGTCGCTGTTGGTCAACACGTGGCGGAGCCAGAGGCTTTGTTTGCCTTTGTCCTCCAGGACGCTAAGAAGATATTTGCCGTCGGGAGAAATGGCCGCTTCAACTGATTTCCCGTTGTTGGTGACTTGCGTGATGGTGAAGTCCGCGAACGGCGCTGGGCTGGCGCGGCGAAGCAGAGAATATAGACCATAGGCTGCTATCGCCAGAACCACGATCGCGATCAATGCGACGGTGGCGAGGCCGATCTTGTGCTGCTTCACGACGGCTACGACAACGGAACTGCTTGAGGGCGGTTCGGCCGATGCCTGCACAGATAAACCCGAAGTTGAGGAAGGCGCGGCCGGTCGGTTGGGCATCGGTTGAGTTCCACTTCCGGCGATAGCCACACGTCCGGAAGTGCTGTCGCGTTTCAGGCGCTGCAAATCAGCGCGCAGTTCGGAAGCGTGTTGATAGCGAAGCGCGCGGTCCTTTTCCAGAGCCTTATGAATGATGCGATCGAGATCCGCTGGAAGCAGCGGGTTGAGCCTTCCGGGAGGCACAGGATCTTTGTGCAGAATCGCGTCGAACATCGCACCGGACGTTGCGCCATAAAAGGCCATGGCGCCCGTGGCCATCTCGTAAAGAACCACGCCGAAGGAGAAAAGATCCGAGCGCGCGTCAAGATCTTCACCCAGCGCCTGCTCCGGCGACATATACGCTACCGTGCCCATCGCCGAGCCAGGGCTGCTCAGTAGCTCCTGCTCGGAAGCGGTGGGAAGCGCCGACACAGTGATGCCGGGTACCACGCGGTGCGTCGCCACAACCTTGGCGAGTCCGAAATCCAGGACTTTGGCTTGCGCGTGCCGAACCAGGAAAATGTTCGCGGGCTTGATGTCGCGGTGAACGATTCCCTTTCCGTGCGCGGCGTCCAACGCAGTGGACACTTGGATGCCGATTTCCAGCAGTTCGTCCAGCTGGAGGGCGCCTTGCGCGATGCGGTGTTTCAGAGTTTGGCCTTCCAGGAATTCCATCACCAAAAAATGATGACCCTGGTCTTCGTCAATGTCGTGAATGATGCAAATATTCGGATGATTCAACGCCGAGGCAGCGCGGGCTTCGCGGCGAAAGCGCTCGATGGCATGGGGATCGCTCGCAGTATCGTCCGGCAGGAATTTCAGCGCCACCAGACGGCGGAGTTTTGTGTCTTCTGCGGAGTACACCACACCCATTCCGCCGCCGCCGAGCTTTTCCATGATGCGGTAATGCGAAACCGTGGCTCCACTAAGTGGCTTCGAGTCCGCCATTAGTCGAGCATCTTAGGTTGCGCGTCGTAGCAAGTCAACGAACCGGTGGGGCGTGTCGCCGCAAAATGAGAATGTCCGGTTTGCGCAAAGTAGAAATGTCCGCTTTCATGGATGGCCGAGGGCCCCATGGAAACGGAGCGAATCACTTTGAGCCAACGAGAACGGGACCGATTAAAAGTGTTGCACGAGGTACAGCAGAAGCAGCTGACGCAGGTAGCAGCCGCCGAGCGGCTGAAAATAAGCGACCGCCAGGTGCGGCGGATGCTGCTGCGCCTGCTCGAGCGCCGAGATCGCTCCCTGGTTCACGGACTGCGCGGTCGACCATCGAACCGCAAGCTGGCGGCCCGCTTGGAGCAGAAGATTCTGGCGCGCCTGCGCCAGCGCTATGCGGATTTCGGACCTACCCTGGCGGCTGAACACCTGTCTCAGGAAGGTTTTTCGGTGAGCCGGGAAACGCTACGGAAGTGGATGACCCAGGCAGCCCTGTGGCGGCCGCGTTCCCAGCGCGTGCAAACGATCCACGTATGGCGGGAGCGCCGAGCCTGTTTCGGTGAGTTGGTGATGCAGGACAGCTCGCCATTCCGCTGGCTGGAGGAGCGCGGTCCGCTCTGCCACCTCATCGCCCTGATCGATGATGCCAGCAGTCGCATCTGGGGACGGTTCAGCGCGCACGACACCACCGAAGAGAACCTACGAAC
>DATNLN010000215.1:0-2614 GCA_035602855.1 Candidatus Acidiferrales bacterium | reverse complement strand
CCGCCAAGAGGATCTAGGCCAACGCCCTCGCCTCCGGGGTCAGCTCGGCCGTCCTCTCCATCTTCGGAAATAGCCACCGGGCCGGACGACCGGAACACTTCTGGGGGTGGTGGGGTTCGAGGAGAGGGCGACGCGGCGAATGCGACCGACGGAGCGGCCCCAGCGGCGACGCCTCCGCCACAATTCGAGTACCCGCTTCAATTGCGGTTTGAGGCGGGTGTTCGCCTATGGATTCGCGTGCAAGCCATCCAGCGCTCTCTCGATGGCAGGTTTACATTCCGCGGAACTTTATTGCAGCCCGCCCTTGCGGGAACGATTCAGCTTGAACAGAATACGGAAGTATCAGGCTACGGTACCGTGAATCAGGGACAGGTTACGATGTCGGTGACCAGATTCAGAATCAAGGGACAGTACTACGCCCTCCAAAGCGCGAGTGGATCCATAAAACCGCCCGGAGCCGGGCCTGCCGTTGAAATCACTCGCGACCGATTATTCGAAATGTGGTTTGGATCGTCGTCGGTTTATCGGAAAGCAACCGGGATAGAAAACTAGAGAAGAGTTGCCCTAGCGCGAGCGTCCATGTTCAGAATCAAGAAACGCAGGTCCGATCAATTCCCTGTTCGCGGCTCGAAAACCGCCACAGAGTCCCCTTGTGATTCGATCCAAGCCCATTTAGCTTTTGGCGCACTGGCGATAGTGTGGGGTATAACCCACTACCCTCGGGTAGAAATGCCTTATTTGTCTGCCATATATGCGCTTTCACTACTGTCCGGCTAAATGTCGAAGAGAATCAGTTGGTTGACGTTTTCGGCGAATTCGGCATCTGCCTCGGGGGCCTGAAGAGCGCATAAAATGGGCGTTTTCTCGAAAAGCGTGACGCTCAGAATCTGTAGCGCTTGATAAAGGCTCACCGCCAGGCCCAGTCGTTTCCGTACGATCGCAACCAGCACATAAATTGACACCGCAATCCAGATCTGGGTCTTCACCGCATTCTCACTGGTTCCGTAGAAAGCCTTAATGCGAAGGTGCTGCTTGATCCACTTGAAGAACAATTCCACTTGCCAGCGACACTTGTAAATTTGCGCGATGGTAAATGCGGGCAGCACGAAGTTGTTCGTCAGGAATTTCAGTTGCTTTTGGGTTTCCTTATCGACGTAACTGACGCGACGCAATCCATCGGGATATGCTGATGCCGATTCGAACGATGTGAGGATGACGGTCTGATCCGAGCGCACGCCCGTACTCTTGTCCACTGGATGCGAGTAGCGTCTCTGGATAAGTACATTCGATTTGGTGCGCACGACAAAGAAGGCTGAGCTGAGTGTGAAGACGAAGAGCCTCTGAAAATCGATATAGCCTCGGTCCATAACGTAAAACGAACCTGCTTCCGGTATGATCTCGTCCAGGATGTTTACGTCGTGCACATCGCCACTAGTGACGCGGATGAACGTGGGAATGTTGCCGTGCAGGTCCAGCAAAGTATGCATCTTGACGGCGGCCTTGCGCCGACGAAACTTCGCCCACGGAAATAGCGACAGGCACAGATCGATGGTCGTCGAATCCAGAGCATACAGACTTTGATCCAGATCGACGCCCATCGGGTCCTGCGCATGCAGCGGCCGGGCAATGCCGATCAATACTTGAGCGAACTCCGCAAAGATTCTCCAATCATGAGATTCGTTCGCATCGGCCAGAGTCGAGCGCGACACTTTGCCGCGGAACCCCATGTGATACAGCTTGCTTTGTAGAGCGCGCAAGCAGGCCTCGATATCGCGCAAGCTCTCACGATAGGTGAGTTGCGCGAAGGCCATCGCCAGTAATTGGTCCCAACAGGAAAATCCCCTGAAGTTAGAGTCGCCATTGTGGCGGGCAACACACTTTTGAAATTCTTTTTCGGGGAGATGTTGGATTAGTTGCGAGAAGACGGTACGTCCAGAGTTCACCCGTCATTGTTTCACCCCGTAGACCGGCGGAAAGAGGTCAATCCAGCCCCTTTCCAATTCAAATCGTTCCTGCTTTGGCCATGCGTTATCGGCCTTATCTTCAATAAGTTAGGTTGACTGCCCGAAAATGTAGCCGGACAGTAGTGATGCGCTTTTTCTGTCTGAAGGTGGGTAAGAAAAGGCACGGCGATATACGGAAAGTTCCGATTCAAATGGAACTTCTATCGCCCCGAAAAAGCGAATGTGTCCGGCACGAAATTCAAGTGTTTCGTTTAACGTAACCGATTGAGCAGCGTATGTTCGCCGATCCCCCGCCCAAGTCAACGGTAACATTCCAATTGTCGGCATGTGGAACCGCAATCTTTACTGGGAACATCTTGTAATGGCCGCCACAATGACGGAATTGTCTGCCTGATTTGTAGTTATTAAATTCGTTATCTGTCGTCAGACTAATATTGCACTGGTGGCTGGAATTGACGACTACGAGGTCTCCTTGCTGGAGATGTTCTCGCGCATGAATAAAATCCATATTCAGGCTCCTTTTGGGGCGAAGCCCCCTCTCGTCTTCTGTAAATATTTTGATGCCAAATTGGCGGTGGAGGTCTCGGCATGAGCGGATCGTTTGACGAAAACGATCATCGGATTTATGCCACTCCCAGAGTGATTAACTG
>DATNLN010000172.1:0-9020 GCA_035602855.1 Candidatus Acidiferrales bacterium | reverse complement strand
CATCGTCGGCGAATCCGGGTGCGGTAAGACAACTCTGGCGCGCATGATCATGCGGCTGGTGGAACCGGATTCCGGTGAAATCCTTTTTCGCGGCGAGGATTGGCTGGGCGCACGCGGCGCGCAGCTGCGATCGCTGCGGCGGCGGATGCAGATGGTGTTTCAGGATCCCATCGCTTCGCTGAATCCGCGGATGCGCGTGGGCAGCATTGTGGGCGAGCCACTGGCGATTCACGAGCCGCAACTTTCCGGCGAGCAGCGCGCCAGGCGCACGGCGGAAATTCTCGAGGCTGTCGGATTAGGACACGACGCCGTGACGCGTTATCCGCACGAATTTTCCGGCGGGCAGCGGCAGCGCATCGGAATCGCGCGGGCGTTGATTTTGCGACCGGAGCTGGTGATTGCCGACGAACCGGTTTCGGCGCTGGATGTTTCCGTGGGCGCGCAGATACTAGAATTGCTGGCGCGGCTGCAGCGTGAATTTTCGCTTACCTTGATGCTGATTTCGCATAGTTTGCCGGTGGTGGCGCAGCTGGCTTCGCGCGTGGCGGTGATGCAGGCGGGGCGGATTGTGGAGATCGGCGCCGCGGCGCAGGTATTGCAAGCGCCACAGCATCCCTACACGCAGGCGCTGCTTGCGGCGGTACCGGAAATTCCGGCTTCCTGATTTTGCCCTCATCCCCGCGTGCTGGCGCTGCGGGCGCACTCCTGTAGATGACCATCTCCGCTGCCGTGTGCTAAACAGGGGCTCCAGAGTGAAACATTTCGATGCGGCCGACCGTAGTTGCAGAGAGAACGGCAGCGCCGATCACTTCGATTGCACCAGGAGGAAGCCAGCATGGCCAGCGCAGAAACTCCCTCTCCCGCGACAGCCAGTTCCGACAGTTCTTTCGGGCGGATTTTCGGCGTGTTGTTCAGCCCGAAGCCGACGTTTGAAGCCATTGTGCGGCGGCCCACGTGGGTTCTGCCGCTGATCTTGATCCTATGTGTCTCCGTTACCGTGATTTTCATCTTCGGGAATCGCGTGGGCTGGCGCGACTTCATGATCCGGCAAGACCAGCAAAGTGCTCGTACCCAAAAGCAGATGGAGAGCATGACGGCTGAGCAGCGCGAGAAAATGATTGAAACACAAACCAAGTGGGCGTCAATCATCACCTATCCGGCCGTCGTCGTGGGCACATTTATTTATGCTGTTATCACCGCCGCCGTTCTGATGCTCGCCTTCAATCTCATTTACGGGACAAAAATCGGATTCGTGCCCTCGCTTGCGATCGTGGCGCATTCCTGGGTACCGGGCATCATCGGAGGACTGCTGGCGATTCTGATCCTTTTCCTGAAAGATCCGTCCACGGTGGATCTGAATCACCTGGTGGCGTCCAACGCTGGTGCGTTTCTTGGGGATGATTCTCCGAAATGGATGGTGACGCTGTTCACTGCGTTCGATCTGTTCGTTTTCTGGAATATGATCCTGATGGCGTTCGGGTTCAGCGCGGCCGATCCTAAGAAGATTTCATTCGGGAAAGCGCTGGGCACGGTCGTGGGCCTTTGGCTGATTTACGTGGCGGTGAAGGTGGGGCTGGTCGCAGCTTTCTCCTGATACACTCGTTCGGATGGAGCCACAGCAGGAAGGATTCCAGTTCGAGGTGCTCGCGACCGACCCGACGGGCGCGCGCCTGGGGCGACTGACCACGCCGCACGGCGTGATTGATACGCCGGCGTTCATGCCTGTGGGCACGGCGGCGACGGTGAAGGGCCAGACGCAGCAGGATCTGGAAGACCTGGGCGTGCAAATCCTGCTTTCCAACACTTACCATTTGTATTTGCGTCCGGGGCACGAATTGATCCGCCAGATGGGCGGGTTGCACAAGTTCATGGCCTGGCCCCGGGCGATTCTCACGGATTCCGGCGGCTTCCAGGTTTTCAGCCTCAGCGAATTGCGCAAGGTGGCGGACGATGGCGTGACGTTTCGTTCGCATCTGGACGGCTCCCAACATTTTCTTTCGCCGGAAAAAGCGCTGGAAATTGAAATCGCGCTGGGTGCAGACATCGTGATGGTTCTCGATGAATGCATCGAGGCTCCCGCTCCGGAACAACGCGCCCGCGAAGCAGCCAAGCGCACACTGGATTGGGCGCGGCGCTCGCGCGATTATTTCGCACAGCACGGAGACGCCGCGCGGCAGATGCTTTTCGGCATCGTGCAGGGCGGCACTCATGCGGCGCTGCGGCGGGCGAGCGCGGACGCGCTGCTGGCGCTGGATTTTCCGGGTTATGCGATAGGCGGCCTCGCTGTGGGTGAGCCGCACGCGAGCACCTGCGAGATGGCGCAGGTGGCGGCGTCGCGCCTGCCGGCGGATCGGCCGCGCTACCTGATGGGCGTGGGCAAGCCCGAGCAAATTCCGGATTACGTGGCGCAGGGCGTGGACATGATGGATTGCGTGCTGCCCACACGCAGCGCGCGGCACGGCTGCCTTTACACTTCGCAAGGGCGCATGCTGATTAAAAACGCGAAGTACGCGACTGATCCGCGCCCGATTGATGAATCCTGCGAATGCGCGGTGTGCCGGCGCTACTCGCGCGCTTATCTAAGGCAGTTAGCGGCGAGCGGAGAATTCCTCGCGATCATTTTGAACACCCACCACAACATCCACTTTTACCTTGACATAATGCGCAAAATTCGCGACGCTATCCGTTTTGGGAAGCTCGAAAAGTTCCGCTCTGACCTTCAGGCTCGTCTGAAATAAGACAAACCCAGGCAGTTGGTGGGCGCGGTCGCAGGGCGGAGCAGCGTCTTCGGTGAACGAGTTCCGGCTTGCCGTCCCCGGCAAGTTTGTCCGTCCTGGCGGATTGGCCCTGCTGAGCCGAAGTGCCGGCGAAGAAGGGAAAGGCGTAATGATCGTGACAATTTCTATGTTGGCTTCAGCGAACCTCGCTCTGAGCCTGGTCGCGCAGGGGCAGCCGGGTGGAATAGCGTTATTCCTGCCGCTGATCCTGATCATGGTGATTTTTTATTTTCTGATGATCCTGCCGGCGCAGCGCCGCCAGAAGAAAGTCACGGAAATGCTGTCGACCCTGAAAAACGGAGATAAAGTCATCACCAACGGCGGAATCTATGGCACGATTGTCGGCCTCGAAGGCGACACCGTGCAACTGCGCATCGCCGAGCAAGTGAAGATGAAAGTAGCCCGCAACGCGATTGCGGGACTGCAGTCAGAACCGCCGAAGGAGAGTTAGGCAGCCCGCATGAATCCCCAGCTCAGATGGAAGTTCATTCTAATACTGATCGTCATTTTGATTTGCTTGTATGGCCTTTTGGGACTGCCCACGTTTCCAACGTCGCTGGCGCAGGTGAAGGCGAATCTGGCGGATCGCATCAAGCTGGGTCTGGATTTGAAGGGCGGTAGCCACCTGGTGCTGCAGGTGCAGGTGGACGAAGCCATCGGCCAGCGCTGCGATCAGGCCGTTGATCAGCTCACCAAACAAGTCCACGAGAAGAACATCGTCGTAGGAGATATCCGCCGCGTGGACGACACACACATTGAGGTGGATAACGTCGACACCAACACTTCCGGCGCATTCCGCGATTTGATCAGCACGCAATTCACGGACTGGGCTTCGGCTCCCGCCGCGGGCGTAGTGAACGGTTACCTGCTGACGCTGCGGCCCTCGATCATCGCTGATCTGCGTCGCGACACGATGAGCCAGGCTCTGGAGACGATCACGCGGCGCATCAACGCACTGGGCTTGACCGAGCCGACTATCGCGACTACAGGCCGCGGCGACAACGAAATCCTCGTGCAGCTACCCGGCGAAGGTGATCCGAGCCGCGCCAGGGCCGTGATTCAAGCGGGCGGACAACTGACGCTGAACCGCGTGGCCGACGATCAGACGTATCCGTCCGAAGTTGCAGCGCTGTCCGCCAAGGGTGGGGTGCTGGCTCCGGGAACCGTAATTGTCCCCGGCAAATCCGAAGCGCAGAGCGGCTTTCCCGCGCAGACGGTTTATTACATTCTGGATCGCGCGCCCATCGTCACCGGGCAAGACTTGCGCGGAGCCAGTCCAGCACCGAATGGAAACAATCCCGGACAATTTGAAGTGCGCTTCCAGCTCTCGACTTCGGCGGCGACGCGGTTTGGTCCATTCACCGAAGCGCAATCGCAATTGTCGCCCAAAGGGCGCATGGCGATTGTGCTGGATCATCAGGTGTACAGCGCGCCGGTGGTTAACGGTCGCATCGATGATTCCGGCGTGATCGAGGGAAATTTCACCGAGGAGTCGGCGCAGGACCTGGCGCTGGTCTTGCGCGCCGGCGCGCTGCCCGCTTCCATTAAATATTTGGAAGAGCGCACGGTGGGCCCATCGCTGGGAGCTGATTCGATTCGCGCGGGCGTACGGGCTTCGATCGGCAGCTTGATCGTGGTGATGATCTTTTTAGTGATCTATTATCGGCTGAGTGGTGTCAATGCAGTGGTGGCCCTGATTCTGAACTTGATTATCCTGGTGGCGTTCATGGCGATTGCCGGGGCGGTGCTCACCCTGCCCGGGATTGCCGGCGTAGTGCTGACGATCGGTATGGGCGTTGATTCCAACGTGCTGGTGTTCGAACGCATACGCGAGGAATTGCGCAACGGCAAGGCTCCGGCGACGGCCGTGGATCTGGGATTCCACAACGCGTTCCGGACGATCATCGATACGCACGTGACGACGCTTGTTTCGGCGGCCTTCCTTTTGTTGTTTGGCACGGGACCCGTGCAGGGCTTTGCGATCACTTTGATCATCGGTTTGCTGGCGAACGTATTTACTTCGATTTTTGTCTCGCGGGCCATTTTCGACTGGCATTTGTCGCGTAACGACCGTCAGGCGGAACTTAGTATTTAATCGGGTATTCAGGGTATTTTGCTGGGCATTGCGCAAGTGCAATCGTTTCGCCATGGCGCGGGGCGCGCCGTGCACTACCTGACCGCGGCCCCTACACGACGCTTATGCTGCAGGGACGGGACTTAGAGCCCGCCCTGCCAATACCCGATGAACCAGGCCGGCCGCGGGGAACTAACACAACCGGTCCGGTGTCAAACAAAGGTGGATAGGTATAGGAATGGAATTTTTCAAGGGCGTTAACGTTGACTGGATGGGGAAGGCGAAGTACTTCGTCGCCCTTTCGCTGATCCTGCTGCTTGTGGGCTGGGCTTCGATTCTGAAGAACGGCGGGATGCGGTACGGAATCGATTTCCGCGGTGGCACGCTGGTTTATGTGCGCTTCGCCGGACCTGCGCCGCTCGATCAGATTCGCAAGGGCCTTTCTTCCGCCGGGCTAAATGACAGCACCATCCAGACGATCAGTGACAACGTGCTGGGCGGCGGCTCGCAGAACGATGTGGTGATCGGCCTGGAGCAAAAAGGCCAGAGCGACGAAGCGACGCTTGATGCCGGCAGGGAAGCGATCGTGAACGTGCTGCACAAGACGTTCGGCACGGCGGATACCGGCGGCAAGCCGGATTTCAATTCCGTGACCAAGGACCAGCTGGCCGCGGCGCTTACTGTAAAAGATCCGCTCGCGCTCGGGGCGGCGGCCGGTGATCGTTACAATCAGCTGGCGCAGCGTTTGCTCGCCGCGCGCGACGCCGATCACAGCGGCATCGTCACCAGCTTCGATCAGCTGAAAACCGTGGACGGCGCGACGCCGGCGGTGCTCAGCGCTTTGAACAACGGATTCGTGCTCGGCAATTTCACAATTCGCGACGTGGAGATCGTCGGCCCCAAAGTCGGCGCGGAGCTTCGCCTGCAGGCAATTCGCGCGACTTTGTATGCGCTGGCCGGAATGTTGATATATATTGCCTTCCGGTTTGAGTGGGTTTACGGAGCCGCCGCGGTGATCGCGGTGTTCCACGACGTGCTCATTACCCTGGGTTTCTTCTCGCTCTTCCATTACGAAATTTCGCTGACGGTGATCGCGGCATTGCTGACCTTGGTTGGCTACTCGATGAACGATACGATCGTGATCTTCGATCGCGTGCGTGAGGACCAGCGTTTGATGCGCCGCGAAGCGTTTCCAGACGTCGTGAATAAGGCCATCAATCAAACGCTTTCACGTACGATATTGACCAGTGGATTAACGTTCCTAACCGTCCTGGTACTTTTCCTCATGGGCGGCCAGGTGCTTCGTGCTTTCTCTTTTGCCATGGTGGTAGGAGTTGTGGTAGGAACATACTCCAGTTTCGGTATTGCCGCGCCCATTGTAGTGGTTTGGAACAAATATCGCGGTCAGGGAACTGCCGTTCGCGCCGGATCCGCAGCCGATAAGCGCGTGGTGGCAGCTGCTAGGAGGTAGGGAGCCATGTTTGACGATCTCGTTGTCTCCAGTGCCAATCCGAAAAGGACGAACAATTCCTGGACGGTGGCTCTTTCGGCCATCATTCAGGCTTGTTTGCTGGGCATCTTGATTTTGATTCCGCTCATCTATACCGAAGCTTTGCCCAAGACATTGCTCACCACTTTCCTGGTGCCGCCTCCGCCCCCGCCTCCGCCTCCGCCGCCTGCCGCGGCGATACAGAGAATCGTGAAGCCGGTGGTGCGCCTGATTCACAACGGTCAGATGATGGCGCCGACGGTGGTCCCGAAGAAAGTGGAAATGATTAAGGAAGAAGAAATGCCGCCGGATGTTGGCGCGGTTGGCGTAGTCGGCGGCGTCCCTGGCGGTGTGCCGGGTGGTCAAGCCGGCGGCGTGCTGGGCGGCATCATCGGTGGCTCGGGCGGCGGCATGCCTCCCCCGCCGAAGGCGACTCCTCAGCGCATCCGTGTGGGTGGCAACGTGGCGGCGGCCAAGCTGGTTCGCCAGGTCACTCCGCTGTACCCGCCGATTGCCAAGACCGCACACATTTCCGGCACGGTGATTTTGCACGCCGTGATCGCCAAGGACGGCACGATCCAGAATCTGGATTATGTCTCGGGTCCTCCGCTGCTGATGAAGAATGCCATGGATGCGGTGCGTCAGTGGCGCTACAGTCCCACCTTGCTCAACGGTGAACCGGTGGAAGTAGACACAACAATTTCGGTCGTCTTTACTTTGGGCGGTTAAGCAAGGCTTGCTTCAAGCTCTTCGCGGGGCTGGGGCGGAAATAAAATCCGACCGGCAGAAACTTGCTGCCTTGGTCGTCTCACAGGAACGGAGGATCAGATAATGCTTGCGAATTTACTTTTTGCCGGTGTGGTGATGTTTCAGCAGCCAACGGGTGAAGTAGGCTGGGACCTGGTGAGCATGTGGCACAACATGGGTATCCCTGCCAAATCCGTCGTAGCCATTCTATTCATTATGTCCGCCTGGTCGATCGGCATCATGATTGACCGCGCGTTGATGTACAGCGCCGCGCGCAAACAGTCGCGGATTTTCGTGCAGCAAGTGGCGGGCGCGCTGAAAGACAACAAGCTCGACGAAGCGATCTCCATTGCCGAGCGCAACAAGAAGAGCCACATCGCCAAGGTCGTTGCGACCGGCTTGTCTGAATTCCAGGCAGCTTCGGCGCAAGTCGGCGATGAAGAAGTGATCGAAGCGGCGAACCGCGGTCTGGAACGCTCGGTCGCGATCGTGCACGCCGAAATGAAGCGCGGCCTTTCCGGGCTCGCAACCATCGGCTCGACGGCTCCGTTCGTCGGACTGTTCGGCACCGTGATGGGCATCATCAACGCGTTCAAAGGCATTTCCGCATCGAAGGCCACCGGTCTATCGGCGGTCGCCGGCGGTATTGCTGAAGCGTTGGTCACGACCGCGCTCGGCTTGGTCGTCGCGGTTCCTGCCGTGTGGGCGTTCAACTATTTCACAAATAAAGTGGAAGCCTTCGACGTGGAGATGGACAACTCCTCGATGGAGCTGATCAACTACTTCATCACACGCCGCGGCGGGAAGAAGTAAGCCATGGCCTACAAGCCCAAAGCACCGCCGGTGATGGCCGCGCCGAACGTGATTCCGATGGCGGACATCATGCTGGTGTTGCTGATTATTTTCATGGTGGTCACGCCCATGTTGCAGAAGGGCGTCTCCGTGGATATGGCCAAGGTGAATAACGCCCGGGACCTGCAGGATGCCGACAAGGACGACGCCATCATTTTGGCCGTCACGCGTGACGGCAAGATGTACTTGGGCAGCACGCAGGTCACCCTGGACGACATCACCACCAGGATCAAGGACCTGATCGCCAACCGCCTGGACAAGACCGTATTCGTGCGCTCCGATTCGCGTGCAAAGTACGGCGACGTGGTCAAGGCTGTTGACGAAGTCCGTGCCGCCGGCGTCGATCATCTGGGCCTGCTTACGGAAAAGATTCACCCCAAGAATGGACCGGCTCCTCCACCACCTCCGCCTGGCACGTAGGAATGGGCGCGAGGTCGAGCTCATAGAACATAAGGAGTTTTCCCATGGGAATGGCAGTAGGTGGCAGTAAGGGTTCGATGTCCGAACCGAACATCGTTCCTCTAATCGACGTACTGTTGGTGCTGATCATCATCTTCATGGTGATCACGCCCACGATTCCGCAGGGTCTCGATGCCCTGGTGCCGCAGCCGACTCCTCCGAACCAGAAGCAGGATGACGCGCTGCTGGCGAAGACCATCGTTGTGCAAGTCACCTCCAACGGCAAAGTGATGATCAACCAGGATGACACCACCTGGGATGCTCTGGGTCCGCGCCTGGAAGACATTTTCAAGCAGCGCGCCGAGAAAGTGGCTTTCGTGAAGGGCGACGACGCTGTGGAATTTGCCCAGGTGGCGCGCGCGATTGACATCATGCGCGGCGCCGGGATTGACAACGTCGGCCTGATTACCGCGAAGATCGAAGCAGGGCAGTAATTTTCATTCGGCTGCAGGTTCCGATGGCTTCGGGAATTCGGCGCAGTCTTCATCAAGGAGAGCAAGGGATGCAGCGGAAGCCTCACACAGTTATTCTTCTCGCCGTGGTAGTGGCCTCACTCACCGCGGGCGCTGGTTGCGACAAACTGCGCGCGCGCGACAAGCTCAACAAGGGCGTGCAAGCCTAT
>DATNLN010000169.1:0-26372 GCA_035602855.1 Candidatus Acidiferrales bacterium | reverse complement strand
CTTCATCAAGGAGAGCAAGGGATGCAGCGGAAGCCTCACACAGTTATTCTTCTCGCCGTGGTAGTGGCCTCACTCACCGCGGGCGCTGGTTGCGACAAACTGCGCGCGCGCGACAAGCTCAACAAGGGCGTGCAAGCCTATAAGGCCGGGCAGACGGACCTGGCCATCGAAGATTTCAAGACCGCGAAAGATTTGGATCCTGGACTGACCAACGCGCGGCTCTATCTGGCCACCGCTTACTCCGCGCAGTACATTCCCGGCGCTCCTTCCCCTGAAAATATTCGCAACGGCCAGCAGGCCGCGCAGGAATTCAGAGAAATTCTGGCGAACGATCCCAAGAGCCTTTCCGCGATTGATGGTCTGGGCTCGACGCTCTACAACATGGCCGGCGGACCGCCCTTTGATCCCAAGATGATGGAGGAATCGAAGAGCTTCCACCAGCAGCACATCCAACTGAAACCGGACGATCCCGAGCCATATTATTGGGTGGGCGTGATTGACTGGTCGCTGGCTTTCCGCGGCAACCGGGATTTGCGCGAGGAGTACAACAAGACTGCCCGGAAGTCCGTTTCGGATACCGATCCCATGCCTCCCGCGCTCGCCGCGCAGTTCCAGCAGAAATTCGGATCGACCGTTGATGAGGGCATCGCCAGCCTGCAGAAAGCCGTTCAGCTGCGCGAAGACTACGATGACGCGATGGCCTACCTCAACCTACTCTATCGGCAGAAGGCGGACATGGAAACAACCCCAGAGGCTCACGACGCCGATGTGAAGCTCGCGAACGATCTGGTGGATAAGGTAAAAGCCATCAAGCAAAAGAAAATGGAGGCGCCGCAGCCGGCGTCCTGAGCGCGGTTTTTTTCGATTAGCAATATTTCCAGCCGGCGGGTTTTCTTGACTCGCCGGTTTTTCTTTTTTGCCCTTGCTGTTGTAGCGGCGCACTTTGGTGCGCCATCGGTGCGCGGCCGTGACCGCTACAAAGCTTGCCACAGTGCCGCCAAGCGCGTCCACGCTGCCAGGAGGGAACAACACGCATGAACATGATTCGCGGCATGCTGACGGCGCTGGCTTGCGTTCTCTTTCTGGCTCTGTTCGTCTCGAATTCTCGCGCGACGCGCGTCCCTGGCTTATCCCATGCCGAAGACGCCGACGATCCCTGGTCCGCCTCGCAAACGGTGCAGCCGGCTGATCTGGTGAAGGAACTTGCCGCGCCGGCTCATCCCGACCAGGCCGCCGTGGTATGCGTGGGGTTTCGTCCGCTTTTTCAGGGCGCGCACATTCCGCACGCCGTGTTTCATGGAGCCGCTTCCACCGACCAAGGGCTGGCTGAACTGAAGACCTGGGCGAAAACCATTCCCAAGGCGACGAATGTGGTGTTGTACTGCGGCTGTTGTCCGCTGGCGCACTGCCCCAATCTGCGGCCGGCGTTCGTGGCCATGCGCGATATGGGTTTTACGAATCTACGCGTGCTGATTCTTCCCAACGACTTCCATACGGATTGGATTCAGATGGGCTATCCCGTCGAGAAGGGGAAATGACGCGGGCTCGAGCTGCGTCGAGTTCCCTCAGCTACGAGCCTTGCGGCTTGATCACGGTTTGCTCTCGGGCGGTTTTTGCGGCTGCAGCGCCATGCCCAGCAGCCCGGCGATCAGCACGGCGGGATAAAGTTGGCCGATGAGCGCTTCACAAACCGCCAGCGTGCGCGCGATGGGATGCAAGGGGACGATGTCGCCATATCCCAATGTCGTCAGCGTGGTAAAACTGAAATAAACGTAGCGCGCCATGGGCGACACCACTTCCTGCGTAGTCGCTGTGGGATGGATTGAGCCGGGAATGATCATGTCCGCAAGGAAGTAGGCGTACGACCACATCAGGCCGATCAGCAGGTATGCCGCGATGGCTCCCAGCACCCGATGTAAATTGATCGCGCCCGGACTGAACACTTGAATCAGAGTGATCACGGCAAACGCTAGCAGGCAAGACAACAACAGAACGGGTTCCAGCACGGGATGGCTAAACTTCGGAACGTAAACTACGGTCCAGTGCACCACCAGGCCTGCGATCGTCAGTAAAACCACCAACACCGTGAGCGTACGGCTCCGCGAGCTGGTCACGGCTCCCGAGAGCAGCAGAATCGAGATCACCAGATCGACGATGAATTTCCCGAGCCAGCCCAGGCCCGCCAGCGGGAACACCACGAAGATTATCAGGATCAGAACCGCCAGGAAAAACGTCAGGCTCTGGTCCAGCAGGCGGATGCGCGCGAAAATTCCTTCCGGCTGCGGCGCCTCGTCAATTTTAAATTCGGGTGGATTCAATTTTCCGGCTCCGCATTCCGGCAGTCACGGTACTTCCGCGGCGTCCGGCTGTCAACGTTTCGGCCGCCGCAGGTCTATGGCCCGGTTTCGGATTTTCGCGTTCATGATCACTGAGGTTCGACGAAATCCCGCTGTTGCTTAGAAACACTGTTTACAGTTGCGGGTGCCTTCCCCGTAGTGTTGCTCTTCATAAATCTGCGCGTCGTACCGATGGGCGACAAATCCGTATCAACGGTTTCTCTTCCTTTTGCCTGGCTTTTCTTTTGGTTGGGACTCAGCCTCATCCGTTCGGTCATCGCAACCCGTGGCCGAGAGTCATAGTCTATTTTGGCTCGAGATCCTCATCTATTTTTCCGAGTTTGACATCGTTCACTCCTCACACTAGGCTTCGGTCGGATGCGTACGGAGTCTGTCGTTCGCAGGGCGGCCCGGGGCTTCCACAGCAGCGGCTGTTCTTACCTAGGAGATCCATGAAAGAGTTCGTCCGCATAACGCTTTGCGTAATCTTTCTTCCGCTCGGGATGATGGTATCCGCCTCGCGAGCCGGCGCGCAGGACCGCACGCAAGGCCGCTCCATGGTTATTACGCGCAGGGGAGTGGTGTCGGCGGAGAACCCATTGGCGGCGCAGGCGGGAGCGAGTGTGCTGGCACACGGTGGCAACGCCGTGGACGCGGCAGTCGCAACCAACGCGGTCATGGGCGTGGTTGAGCCCATGATGAACGGAATCGGCGGCGATCTTTTTGCGATCATTTATGACGCGAAGACCGGAAAGCTTTATGGGCTGAATGCGAGTGGCTGGGCTCCGGCGGGACTTTCCATCGAATTTCTCAAGTCCAAGGGCACTGCGAAAATGCCGCAAGAAGGCATCCAGTCGGTAACCGTTCCGGGCGCCGTTGATGGCTGGTCAAAATTGCTCGCGCGGTTCGGTACAAAGAAATTCCCCGAACTTCTTGCCCCCGCGATTTACTACGCGCGCGATGGTTTTCCCGTGCCCGAGTGGGACGCTGCCTATTGGGCGGACTCGGTGGATCTCCTGCAACAAGACAAGAACGCCGCGGCGACCTACCTGCCCGATGGTCACTCGCCGCGAGTGGGCGAGATTTTCCGCAACCCCGATCTCGCCCGTTCGCTTGAGTCGCTGGCTTCCGGCGGCAGAGACGCCTATTACAAAGGCGCCAGCGCGAACAAGATCGTGGAGCTATCCACCAAGCTAGGCGGCACGATGACGCCGGAGGACTTGGCCGAGTACTCCGGCGAATGGGTCGAGCCGATTTCGACCACCTACCACGGCTGGACCATCTATGAGATTCCGCCGAACGGACAGGGAATCGCCGCGCTGGAAATGCTGAACATCATGGAACGATTTTCTCTCGCGCATTTCGGACCCAACTCCACCGACGCACTGCACGCAATGATCGAAGCGAAGAAGCTGGCTTACGCCGACATGTACCGTTACGTCGCGGATCCAAAGTTCAGCGAGGTTCCAGTTCAAGGCATGCTCTCCAAGGAATACGCCGCGCAACGCGCGAAGTTGGTTGATATGACCAAGGCGAATTGCACTGTGCTGCCCGGCGAGCCGCAGCTTGCGACGAGCGGCGACACGACGTATCTCACCGTCACCGACAGCGATGGCAACATGGTCTCCCTCATTCAGAGCAACTATTCTGGATTTGGGTCGGGCCTGGTGGCCGATGGAACCGGTTTTGCCCTGCAAAATCGCGGTGGGCTTTTCAGCCTTGATCCCAATTCCCCCAATAAGCTCGCCGGTCACAAGCGCCCTTTGCATACGATCATTCCGGGATTCATGACGAACGGACAGGAACGGATTGCGTTCGGAATCATGGGCGGCTTCAATCAGGCGCAAGCGCACGCGCAATTCGTTTCCAACGTCGTGGACTTCGCAATGAATATTCAAGAAGCATTGGAGGCCGCGCGCTTCAGGAAGGTAACTTTTGCAGGCTGCGATGTGGATCTGGAGGATCGCATTCCGCTCGCCGTTCGTGACGGCCTTACCCAGCGCGGCCATAAAATTAATCTTCACGGTGCATACTCCGCCAGCATGGGTGGCGGACAGGCAGTGCAACGCGATATTTCCACCGGAGCGAGCTACGGAGCCTCGGATCCTCGAAAAGATGGTGAGGCAATCCCCGAACCCTCCCCGCGACAATAACGCGCTCGGCGCGACGGTCCTCCCGCGAGGGTTGAGCGTTGATGTTGCGGCTGCAGGAGAGTGAGTGCATTAACACGCGCTCGTGACTTGTTGCCCTTCGGTTCGGGATATTCGATTGCGCGATCACCGTGGCCCAGCGGATGACGCGGGGCTCGTCAATTTCCGTGGCCAGGGACCGGTGGCTTCCCGTATTGCCAGGAAGGGCTCGCAGTGGGGAGGCCTCTGAGAATACAATAGTCTATGGACCCGGCTGGTAAACCCGCCATCTCGCAGGCTGCGCGGCGGACTGTGGATTTGCGCTTTGTGGAATTGATGGACAAGGTGCGCCGCAACCGTCCGGGCGACGACCTCGAGCTATTGCGCCGCGCTTACGATTTCGCGGCCGAGCAGCACAAAACGCAGACCCGTCTCTCCGGCGAGCCTTTTCTCTCCCATCCTGTGGAAGTGGCCCACATTCTTGCGGACATGAAGCTGGATGTGACTTCTCTCTGCGCCGCGTTGCTGCACGATGTCGTCGAAGACACAAAAATTCCACTGGAAACAATCTCCGAACACTTTGGCGCCGACGTAGCGCGCCTGGTGGAAGGCGCAACCAAGATCAGCCGCCTGGATCTGCTCGCCCCCGAAGCCCGCCAGGCGGAAAATGTCCGCAAAATGTTGCTGGCAATGGTGAACGACGTGCGCGTGGTGGTGATCAAGCTCGCCGACCGCCTGCACAATATGCGTACGTTGGAATATCTCGACTCCGAACGCCAACAACGCATCGCCCGCGAAACAATTGACATTTACGCGCCCGTCGCCAACCGCCTGGGCATGGGCTTGATTCGCGGAGAGCTGGAGGATCTTTCCTTCCGTTACCTCGAGCCCGAGGCGTTTTTTGAATTGCAGAAAAAACTCGCCACCAAACAAAAGGTCTTCGATAGATTTCTGCTGGAAGTGCAGGATTCCATCCGCGACAAAATGGTGGAGACCGGAATCCCCGCCGAAGTGCAGGCGCGTGTGAAGCGTCTCTACTCGTTGCACCTGAAGAGCCAGAAGCAGCAGCGTACGCTCGATCAGGTGTTCGACTTGCTTGCGATTCGCGTGATTACCGACACGGTGAAAAATTGCTACGCTACGCTCGGCGTGATTCATCAGATTTGGCCGCCGGTGCCGGGCCGCTTCAAAGATTACATCGCCATGCCGCGCCCGAACCTCTATCAATCGCTGCATACCACCGTGATCCACGGCGGCCAGGCCTTCGAAGTACAAATCCGCACGCAGGACATGCACCGCATCGCCGAACAAGGCGTGGCCGCGCACTGGAAATACAAAGACGGGCGCACCGAAACTTCCAGCGCCGATGACCAGCGCATCGTCTGGATGCGCCAGCTGATCGAATGGGTGCAGGAAATGCAGGAGCCCAGCGAATTTCTTTCCACCCTGCGCGTGGACCTTTATCCCGAGGAGGTTTACACCTTCACACCCATGGGCCGCGTGGTAGTGCTGCCGCGCGGCGCCACACTGATTGATTTCGCTTACGCCGTGCACACCGAAGTGGGCCATCAGTGTACGGGCGCAAAAGTGAATGGCGCGATTGTGCCGTTGCGCCATTCCGTGGCGAATGGCGACGTGATTGAAATCATCACGCAGAAAGGCCACGAGCCCTCACGCGATTGGCTTTCCTTCGTGCACACCTCGCGCGCGCGCAGCAAAATCCGCCAGTGGATCAATCTGCATGAACGCGAGCAGGCCAAGGACGTGGGCAAGCGCCTGCTGGAGAAGGAAGCGCGCCAGGCGGACATCACGCTGAAGAAAATTGCGCCGGAAGTCTGGCAGCGCGTCGCTTCCGAATACGGTTGCGGGCGCATTGACGATCTGTACGCCGACCTCGGCTACGGAAAATGGTCGGCACGGCAGGTGCTGGCGAAAGCGAGCGGCCAGCCGCTCGCCGATCCCTCCGAAGAAAAGCAGCCGAAGATTGTGGACACCGTCAAGCGCATGCTGGGCATGAATGACGGCGCGATTCTGGTGCGCGGGCACGACGATCTGATGGTGTATCGCTCGAAATGTTGTAATCCGATTCCCGGAGACGACGTGATCGGCTACGTCACGCGCGGCCGCGGGATCGCCGTGCACGGAAAAAGTTGCCCCAACGTGCAGAATTTGCTCTACGATGCCGAGCGCCGCATTGCCGTGGAATGGGCCGGGCAGACGCAAGCGACTTTTCCTGTTCGCCTGCGGATTCTTACCGAGGATCGCCCCGGGATGCTGGCAAGCATTACCACGGTGATCAGCGACAACGGCGCGAACATTCGCACGTTTGAAAGCGGCGGCCAAGATTTGCGCGCGCGCATCGAAGTCGCGCTGGACGTGCTGGATCGTAAGCAGCTCGAGCGCATTCTGTCTGGCGTGAAGCGTATCCCCGGCGTGTTCGATATCGAGCGCGTTTACAACGTCTGACACCAGTCGTGCGCTTCGCCTGCTCCGCGCCTTCGTCGTCCTCCCGCAAGGTGCTGCGGCCGAAAACCCGTAATCAGTGCGCGTCACGCCATTCCAGGCGGCCGTTCACTCTGTACAATGAAAGCAATGGGAACCGTCCTCGCGATCGGTTCCACCCGCGGATTGGGCCGCGTGGTGCGCCGCAGAAGCTCGTTTAGCGCGCTTTTTATTTTTGCCGTCCTCTCGTCGCAGTTGGCCTGTGAAAGTCTCAGACCTCTGGACACCAAACCGCTCGACGACGCCGGGATGCATTACAGCTCCATCAAAGAATTGAAAGCGCTGCACATCACGGCTGCAGAGGTCGCTGAAATCGCTAAAGTTCGCCAGTCCGGGCTGAGCGACGCGGATTGCATTTCGTTGCTGCAGATTTTTCATGGCCGCGGGGAATCGTTCACCGCCGGTGATGCCGTCGCGTCCCTGCATCAGTCGGGCGTGAGCCAAGCCAGCATCCTAGCGCTGGCGGGCATGGACCAACTGGGCCTGGGTTACGGCGAGTTGCAAGCCATGCACCTGGCCGGACTTTCTGACGCCATCGTTCTGGAAGTGGCGCGCCATCACGCTTCGCGAACGCCGGCGCTATCCGGCGCGTCATTAGGCACGCTGCGCAATCTGCGGATTGATAACGCCACCTTGCTGGAACTGGTGCGCCGCGGAATTTCCGATTCTCAGGCCTCGGAAATTATCGCGCTGCGCCGCCATGGTTCGACAGACGCCGAAATCCTTCGCCACTTTGCGGCGTCCTAGCGTTTACCCTCACTGCGCTTCGATTCCCATCGCACGCGCAAGAATCGAGCCACTTTTCCATTTTCTCTTTTCTATTTCCCGTCCGCGCGGCTAAAATCCTTGCATCTTGAATCGTGTCGCGCGCCGCTCGCTCTATGCATGGCTTCCGGTTGTGGTGGTCTTGCTTTGCGCCACCAGTTGCACGGTGCCGCTGGCGCCCGGTTATCAAATCCTGAAGGAATTCCGCGAGGTTCGCTTCAGCGCCGGCCCCCCGCCCGAATTGCGGATTCGCACGACCTACACACTGCAAAATATCGGTCTGAGTGATTTGGCGTTCGTTGACGTCATTTTTCCGGACGAGAAAATCTACGGACGCACCGCGCTGCAGGTTGAATGGAACGGCCATGAAGTGACGCCCGAGAAACTTCCCGCGCAATATCAGCAGGAGCACCCCGACACGCTGCGCCTGCCGTGCGATCCGCCGTGGGCGCGCAGGGAACAGCGCAGTTTGCAGATTGATTACAATTTCGTAGCGCCAGCCGAACAGGGTACGCGCATCACGCTTGGCGCCAGCAACTTTCATCTCGATTCAGGCGGATGGATTGCTTTGCCGCAACCGCCGAACCGGGTGCTGGCTCCCTATCCGGCGCGTCCCCCGAAAACTTTTTACACCGTGCGCGCGCCGGACAATTTTCTCGTTCTTGCGGGCGGTATGCCTGCTGGTCGAAAGAAAGCCGGGGGCGAAACCGAATACCGCTTCGAACTGCGCAAGAGTGATTTGCCTGCCTACATCGTGGCGGGAAGCTATGTGGATTCGTCTTCGGGGGTGAAATCCGCGGATAAAGCCGAAGTGACCTTTTGGACGTTGCATCCGCTGCAGGGCGATCCCGCAGCGGCCGCACAGCGCATCGCCGCCGCGTGGTCCGCGCTGCAAAAAGATTTCGGCCCCCTCGATAAAGATATCCCCGGGCCCCATATTGTGGAATCCGCGGAACTGCGCGCGCGTTCTGCAGAGGAAACTCAAAGCGCGGTGGCATCGTTTCCCGGCGGTGCGCTTGTGAATCCGAGCGCGCTGGCGCTGGGATTCCGGAGCGATGAACTGACGCAGCAAATCAATCAAGCCTTGGCGCACAGCTGGTTCGGTGTGGAGATGTATCCCGCGCCGGATGCCGCGGTGGGAATCGGCGAGGGGCTTCCGAATTACGCGACGATTGTGGTGGACGAGTCCAGCGGCGGCGAGCCCGCGCGACGGCGGCGCATTCGGGAATTTCTGGAAGCTTACGACTCGGGGGTCCGGAACTATGCCGGGACGCCGAATTCAGAACAATCGATCATCACGACCATGCTGTACGATCCTTTTCCGAGGCGCCGCATCGCCGCGGCCAAGGCCGCGCTATTTTTCAGTGCGCTCGAGGATGCGTATGGCGAAGCCCCGGTGCGCAGCGGTCTGGCGCAAGTGGTTGCATTGCTCCGTGGCAAGGAAGTAGGCTTCAATGATTTGCGGGCGGCGCTCGAGCAAACCACCGGCAAGAATCTAGCTGAGCCATTTCGGGTGTGGTTGTACAGCACGGGAATGCCGCAGGATTTTCGCAATCGCTATGCGACAGAAAAATAAAAAATGAAAATGGAAAAGAGAAAGTGGACAATCGGACGGCCCGCCAGCAAGAGTGAATGAACTGGCGCAGCGGGATTTGCCTTTCCATTTTCTGCTCCCAGGAGGGCTTGTGAGGGAAGTTATTTTCACCGAAAAAGGACCCAAAGCCATCGGCCCGTACTCGCAGGCCATCAAAGCCAACGGATTCATATTCGTTTCCGGGCAGACAGCGTTCGATCCTACGACGGGCAACGCGCTCACCGGTGATGCGGCGCAGCAAGCCGAACGCATCATGGAAAATCTGAAGGCCATCGTGCAGGCAGCCGGCTCCTCGCTTGATCGCGCCGTGCGGCTGGGCGTATTCCTGAAGGACATGAACGATTTCGCTGCGGTAAACGAAGTGTACGCGCGCTATTTCCCCAAAGATCCGCCCGCGCGCACCACGGTCGAGGTGGCCCGCCTGCCCCGCGATTTCCGCGTCGAGATTGATCTGATTGCGCTCGCCTAGCGGGCCGGCTTAAATGCTGCAAGCCGCAGCGCCCGCTGCTTCCGGAGGGATGTCATGAACAAAATTACGTACGGACTGATCCTGGGCGGCATTCTGGGGATTGTCGATGGGCTTACTTCGTGGTTGACGCCCGCCGTGCGCCCGCAGCTGATGGGCATCGTGATCGGCTCGACAGGCAAAGGCTTGCTGGCCGGCCTCTTGATCGGCATTTTCGCGCGCAAGGTGCATTCGGTCGCGCTGGGTGTGCTGTTCGGATTAGGCGTCGGCCTGTTGTTCGCGTTTTTCGTCTCCTACATGCAGCGCAACTATTACGTCCAGATCATGGTGCCCGGCGGGCTGGTGGGCCTGATCGTGGGCTATGCCACGCAAAAATATGGGGATTCGTCCGACGCCGCGCCTTCCCGAACCTGATTGCCGAATCGGATCGCCAAACCCGCTTGACAGAGTGGCCTGATCGCCTGCCGTATGTGGCACTTGTGCACCTGTTGGCCTACACCGCATGGCGCCCGCCGCTATTTTTCAGTATCCTAGTCTCGTTCATATCTCTGTAAAGATTCGGCGGCAAAATCATGCGGGTACGCACTTCGGTCCCCTCCGTGCCAAAGAAACTGGAACTTTGATCAGCGCTCTACACGCCCAGCCAATACGCTTGTCACTGAGTCGCAGCGGGAATGCTGTGCGCGATTCCATTTTCACTATGGTTCGGCAATAATTAGCGGTGAGCGAATGCCTGAGACCAATTTTGACCTGATCGTGATCGGCAGCGGCCCGGCTGGGCAGAAGGGCGCGATTTGCGCTGCGAAACTGCGCAAGCGCGTTGCCGTGATCGATCGCACGCTGATGATCGGCGGCGTCTGCGTGCACACCGGCACGATTCCCAGCAAGAGCGTCCGCGAAGCTATTTTTCAACTGACCGGCAACGCCGTGAAGGCTTTTTATGGCGACAACTATCGCGGCAAGAACGACATTTCCGTGCAGGACCTTTCCTTCCGCGTGCGCACCATCATTTCCCGCGAGACAGAAGTAATTCGCGCGCAGCTGAAGCGCAACGGCGTGCAGATTTTTCAGGGCACCGCGCAATTCACCGATCCGCACACCATCGAAATTCAAGGTGACACCGAAAGAAGTGTGATCCACGGCGAGCATATTCTGATCGCCTGCGGCACTCGTCCTGCGCGCAATCCGGAAATTCCTTTTGACGATAAACGCATCGTGGATACGGACCGGCTGACGGTACTGGAAGGATTGCCGCGCGAACTGATTGTCGTGGGCGCCGGCGTCGTCGGGCTGGAATACGCTTCTTTCCTTGCGGCGCTCGGCACCGAGGTCACTCTGATTGACCAGCGGCCCACGCTGCTGGATTTTGTGGACCGCGAAATTATCGAGTCGCTTGCGTATCACCTGCGGCAGATGGGCACCACGTTTCGCCTGGGCGAGAAGGTGACGCGCGTCGGAATTGATCCGCAGCGCGATCGGGTTTTCGCGGAACTGGAAAGCGGCAAGAAGGTTCAGGCAGATGCTTTACTCTATGCCGTCGGCAGGCAGGCGAACGGGGACCAGCTGCGCATCGAAGCCGCGGGTCTGGACTCGGGCGAACGTGGCAAAATTAAAGTGAACGCGCACTATCAGACGAACGTGCCGCACATTTATGCGGCGGGCGACATTATCGGTTTTCCCGCGCTGGCCAGCACTTCCATGGAGCAGGGACGCCTGGCGAGTTGCCACATGTTCGGTGCGCCCTCCGAACACATGCCTGAACTTTTTCCTTATGGCATCTACACCATTCCGGAAATTTCCATGGTCGGCCAGACCGAAGAAACCCTTACGGCGAACAAAGTGCCGTACGAAGTAGGCATTGCGAAATACAACGAGCTGGCCAAGAGCATGATGCTGGGGGATGAAAGCGGTATGTTGAAACTGCTCTTCGACCGCAATACGCGCAAGCTGCTCGGCGTCCACGTGATCGGCCAGCGCTCCACTGAAATTATTCACATCGGGCAGGCCGTGCTGTATTACGGCGGCTCCATCGAATATTTCCGCGATACCGTGTTCAACTACCCGACCTTGGCCGAAGCATACAAAGTCGCCGCGCTCGACGGGCTCAACAAACTCTAGTCATCCGGATTTTCTTGGCGTGGGCAATACCCGTTACAACCTCTCGATCCGGTTGCCCCGAATTCATTATTGCCACATAATCCCTACGCGCAAGGACGCGCCTCTTCTGAGAGCGCGCCCGCAGTGCAATCGCGTTTCGCTGCATCGTACTCGGGCTTCCACACATCCAACCCCTCACATAATGTTTTGCATGGAAGGAGGCGCTGCTTGATCTCATTCACCGTCAATGGCAAACCTGTCACCGTGGAGGATCCTCCGTCCACTCCCTTGCTGTGGGTCATTCGCGATTCACTGAACCTTACCGGCACCAAATACGGCTGTGGCATGGCGCTGTGCGGCGCTTGCACCGTACATATTGACGGGCAAGCCGTTCGTTCCTGCGTCGCACCCGTTTCGCGCGCCGAAGGGAAAAAAGTCACAACTATCGAAGGAATCTCGCCCGACCTGACGCATCCGCTGCAGCAGGCCTGGATCGAAATTGATGTGCCGCAGTGCGGTTACTGCCAGTCCGGGCAGATCATGAGCGCCGCAGTGCTGCTCGCTGAGAATTCCGCGCCTAGCGACGAAGATATTGACGAAGCGATGTCCGGCAACATCTGCCGCTGCGGCACTTATCCGCGCATCCGGCGCGCCATTCATCGCGCGGCTGAAATCAGCGCGCAACGAGGCACCAAGTGAGCGTCGCCACGGAAATGCAACGCCGCGAATTTCTGAAAGCTGGCGCAGCGCTGGGCGGCGGTTTGCTCATCAGCCTTTACGTGCCGGAGTTCGTGCCTGCTGCGCGCGCCGCCGATTCCGCCGTAAAACCGGTCGCGCTCAACGCCTTCGTGCGCATTGGCAGCGACGAATCCGTCACCGTGATTTCCAATCACTCTGAAATGGGGCAGGGGATTTACACGTCGCTTCCCATGCTGCTGAATGAAGAACTCGAAGCCGATTGGGCGCGCGTTCGCGTGGAGTCTTCTGCGGTGGATGCGGTTTACAACCACACTGTGTTCGGCTTGATAATGACCGGAGGCAGCACCACCACAAATTCCGAATACGATCGCTTCCGCAAGATGGGTGCGATGGCGCGCATCATGCTTATCACCGCCGCTGCGCAATCCTGGAACGTTGCTCCGCAAACCTGCCACGCTGAAAAAGGCTACGTGATCCACACGCCTACCGGACGCCGCGCTTCGTACGGCAGCCTCGCGGAAACGGCATCTAGAATCGCGCCGCCACAGGATATTCCGCTGAAGGATCCCAAAGATTTCACTTTGGTCGGCACGCCCGTACATCGCCTGGACACCCCTTCGAAAACCAATGGCACGGCGCAATTTGGACTGGACGTTTACATTCCCGGGATGCTGACAGCCGTAGTGGCGCGCGCGCCGGTATTTGGCGGAAAAGTTATCAGCTTCAACGCGGATCGCGCCAAGGCAATTCCCGGTGTCGTAAACGTTGTGCAGGTTCCTTCCGGCGTCGCGGTGATCGGCAAAGGATTTTGGCCCGCGAAGCTCGGCCGCGAAAAACTGGAAATTAATTGGGATGACGGTCCCGGAGCTGCAATATCCACCGTCGCGATGCGCGAAAACTTTTCGGCGCTGTCGAAAACTCCAGGTGCTGTAGCGCGAAAAGCCGGCGACCCTGCTACGGCTCTGGCGAGCGCGGCAAAAACGATCACCGCCGAATATGAAGTTCCTTACCTGGCGCACTGCATGATGGAGCCGCTCAACACCGTAGTCGATTTGCACGAAGATCGCTGCGAGATTTGGACCGGCACGCAATTTCAGACAGGCGATCGCGCCGCTGCCGCGAAAGTGGCTGGACTGAAACCCGAGCAAGTGACGCTGCATACCACGCTCCTGGGCGGCGGATTCGGGCGACGGGCGAATCCTGCCTGCGATTTCGTCACGGAAGCTACCGAAGTGGCTAAGGCCGCGAAAGTTCCAGTAAAGGTAGTGTGGACGCGCGAAGACGATATTCGCGGCGGCTGGTATCGCCCGATGTGGTACGACCATTTCGCCGCGGGCCTGGACGCGAACGGCAATCCCGTCGCGTGGACGCACACCATTGTCGGCCAGTCGATCATGACGGGCACCATGTTCGAAGCCTTCGGCGTCAAAAACGGAATCGACTCGGCATCCGTCGAGGGTGCCGCGGACATTCTTTACGGAATCCCGAACCTGCAGGTGGAATTGCACACGCCCAAGAACGAAGTGCCGGTGCAGTGGTGGCGGTCGGTGGGCCATTCGCACACCGGGTTTTCCGTCGAGGCGTTTCTTGACGAGGTGGCTCACGCGGGTGGCAAAGATCCCTACCAGCTGCGCCGCACTTTGCTCGCGGCCCAGCCGCGCATGCTGGCGGTGCTGGATCTCGCCGCGCAAAAAGCGAATTGGGAAGGCGCGCTTCCCGCCGGCCGCGCGCGCGGAATCGCCACGCATTTCTCGTTCGATAGTTACGTGGCGCAGGTTGCGGAAGTGTCCGTGGAAAAAGATGGCACGGTTCACGTGCATCGTGTCGTCGCAGCGGTGGATTGCGGACAAACCGTGAATCCGGACACAGTGAAAGCCCAGCTGGAAGGCGGCATCATTTTTGGGCTTACTGCTGCTTTGAAAACCGAAATCACGTTCGACAAAGGCCGCGTGCAGCAGCGCAACTTCAACGATTACCCGATGCTGCGCATGTTTGAATCGCCTGTCATCGAGGTGTTCATCGTTCCCAGCACCGAACATCCCACTGGCGTCGGCGAGCCCGGAGTTCCGCCTGTAGCTCCCGCGGTAGCCAACGCGATTTTTGCCGCGACGGGCAAACGCGTGCGACGGCTGCCGATCAATCCGGAAGATTTGCGTTCTGCGTGAAGGTTCGTGGCGAGGGTGCGAACATGACGAAAAGTTTTTGTGAGAGGTGGCCGGCCCAAGTTGCGCTTTTCGTTGCGGCGGTTTTGGCCGCGTGCCTGCCGACGCTCGCGCAGCAGCAGGTCGCCCTTTCGACTTCTGGCCATTCCCTGCGCGCCATTCGTGCCGCGTCCACCGCTGCCGATAGCGCGGCCAAAGCAGAAACTGCCGCCGCGCAAGCCGCCTTCAATCGTGCGTGGCCTGTTTTTGCTTCTCCGCGCTGCCGCAATTGCCATCCCTCCGGCGATGCACCCCTGCAGGGCGACGATGGACACCTGCACATCCAGGACGTGAAGCGCGGCGCCGACGGCAAAGGCGTTTACGGAATGAAATGCAGCACCTGCCACCAAGCCGCGAATCTTCCGGGGGCCAACATGCCGCCGGGAAATCCGAAATGGTCGCTGCCGCCCGCTAGCATGAAGATGGTGATACAGGGCGAAACCGCCGGCCAATTTTGCCGCCAGCTGAAAGATCCCGCGAAGAACGGCCATCGCACTCTCGCGCAGATCATGGAGCACGTTTCTTCGGACGATCTCGTCGGCTGGGGCTGGAATCCCGGCGATGGGCGCACGCTGCCGCCGCTCAGTCGCCCGGAATTTGTAGCCGCAATGAAGAGCTGGGTGGATAACGGCGCCGCCTGCCCGCAGTAAGCCGAACATCTGATCTTTGCGGCCGATGCTGCGCGCTGTTCCCTGCGCTCTCTGCGTTGCATCTTTTGACCTTTTCGCCGACCCACCGCAATTCGCGCAAACTGGAGTATGATAGCCCCGCGGCGTCCTCGCATCCCCGACCGGAAGGGGCCTTTCATGAGTCACCGGTTCACGATTGGTGTCGAAGAAGAATTCCAGATCGTCGATCCTGCGTCGGGCGAACTGCGTTCCCACGTCAGCGAGTTGATGGAAGCTTCCTCGCCGGGCCTCGGCGAACAGGTGAAGCGCGAAATGCATCAATCCATCATCGAAATCGGCACCAAAATTTGCGCGGACGTACACGAGCTGGACGCGGACATGCGCCGCACGCGCGGTGAACTGGTGCGTGCCGCCGAAAGCCGCGGCCTGCAAGTGGCCGCCGCAGGCACGCATCCGTTTTCTTCCTGGATTGACCAGGTGATTTCGCCCGGCGAGCGTTACCAGAATATCGTCGAGGAAATGGGCCAACTGGCGCGCTCGCTGCTGATTTTCGGCATGCACGTGCACGTGGCTGTGCCCGATCGCACCACCATGATCGACCTGATGAACATGGCGCGCTACTTTTTGCCGCACCTGCTGGCGCTTTCCACCAGCTCGCCTTTCTGGATGGGCCGCGATACCGGCCTGAAATCGTTTCGCACCACGGTGTTTCGCCGGTTCCCCCGCACCGGCATTCCCGATCATTTGAATTCCTGGAATCAGTATGAAGATTACGTGGAGTTGCTCGTCCGCCTGCATTGCATCGACAACGCCAAAAAAATCTGGTGGGACGTACGCCCGCATCCCACGTTTGGCACGCTGGAATTTCGCATCTTTGACGTGGTGACCCGCGTGGACGAGGCCATCGCCATTGCCGCTCTCACGCAGGCCATCGTCGTGAAGCTGCATCGTCTGTACACGCGCAACATGGGCTTCCGCATGTACCACCGCGCGTTGATCGAAGAAAATAAATGGCGCGCCGCGCGCTGGGGCATCGAAGGCAAGCTGATTGATTTCGGCAAGCAGGCGGAAGTGCCCATGCCCGTGTTAATCGAAGAGCTATTCGAATTTGTGGACGACGTGCTGGACGAGCTCGGCAGCCGCGCTGCTCTGGAGCCGATCCGCGCTATCTTTCGCCACGGCACCAGCGCGGAAAGGCAATTGCGCGTGCACAAAGAAACCGGCGACCTGCAGGCCGTCGTGCGCCACATCGTTGCGGAGACCCGCGAGGGAGTTGCGCTGCCGGCCGGTTCCGCCGCCGGGGCGTCGCAACCGTCCTAGCGCTCGTGCGTTGAACTGGTATTGGTAATCGCTGTGCATCCATACGAAAGGAATCGTAAACCATGAAAATCGGACTGCTCTGCGGCCGCGAGTTCAGCTTCCCGCCGGCCTTTATTGACAAAGTAAACGAGCTGGGCAAGAAGGACGGCATTACGGCTGAATTCGTGAAGCTCGGCGGCACGGTGATGGGCGAGCTGGCACAATACAAAGTGATCGTGGACCGCATTTCGCACGAAGTGGAATATTACCGCGCCTACCTGAAACATGCCGTGCTGCAAGGCACCTACGTCATCAACAATCCTTTCTGGTGGACTGCGGACGATAAATTCTTCAACTACGCCGTCGCCGCAAAACTCGGACTGGCCATTCCGAAAACGGTGGTGCTGCCGCAAAAATCCTATCCGCCCACCGTGGACATCAATTCCGAATCTCTGCGCAACCTTTCCTATCCGATTGATTGGGACGCACTGCTCGATCACGTCGGCCGGCCTGCGTTTCTGAAACCTTACTCCGGCGGCGGATGGAAGCTGGTCTATAAGGTTCACAATCGCGAAGAGCTGATCGCCGCGTACGACGGCACCGGTTCCACTTGCATGACGTTGCAGGAGAATATTGATTTCGGCCAGTACGTGCGCTGCTTCACTTTCGGCAAAATGGATATTCTTCCCGTGGTTTACGATCCCGGGGAACGCCGCTACCTTGTTGAGCACAATTATCTTTCAGCGGAAGTGGGAGCGCGCGTGGTCCGCGACGCGCAAACCATCAATCAGGCGCTGGGCTACGAAATGAATACCATCGAATTTGCGATCAAGGATGGCGTACCCTACGCGATTGATTTTCTGAACCCCGCACCGGATTTCGAGCGCGACCGCATCACTGAATTTTATTTCACGCATGTGGTGGACCGCATGGCGCGCCTGGTGATTGACCGCGCGCTGCGTGGCGATCCCACCTATCCCTGGCCGCGCTGGGAAGAAATGCTGGGAATTGGCGCCGCGGCGGGATTTATCGGCACGCCGGCCAAAAAAACCGCGGGAGCGAAGACTGCATGAGCGGTTCGGCCCCTGCTTCTGATTCCCTGCCCGGTGCGGCTGAATCCCCGGCCGAGGTGTGGCACCGGCTGCTTCGGCCTGATGTTGAATTGGCTCCCCCATTCCTTAATGAACTAAATGCCCGGATGCGCGCCGAGCGCCTCACTTTCGGCGAGCGCATCCACTGCCCGTTCCTGCGCCCATTTTTTCTCACCGCCGAAGACGAGCAGCGCGTCCGCACCGTTGCTGAAGCAGTTGCCGCGCTCGGTGAACGCGTCGTGAAGCAATCGCTCGCCGATCCGCGTTTGCTCGCGCAATCCGCGCTAAGCCCCGAAGAAGAACGCCTCGCGCGCATCAATCCGCGCTACGGCACATCGAGCACGGCTTCACGCCTCGATGCTTTCCTGCTTCCCAATTCGCTGCAATTCGCCGAATACAACGCAGAATCTCCGGCGGGCCTGGGCTATGCAGAAACGCTCGCGAACGTGTTTCTCACGCTTCCGGTGATGCAGCGATTCGCGGAGCATTACACCGTGCGCAAATTTCCGCTGATGCAATGGATGCTCGACGCGCTGCTGGCAAGTTATCGCGAATGGGGCGGCACAGCCTCACCGCCGGTGATCGCCATTGTGGACTGGCGCGAAGTCCCCACCTGGAGCGAATTCGAAATCATTCAGGCGCGCTTTCAAAAAGAAGGCGTCACGACCTTGTTAGCCGATCCCCGCGACCTGGTTTTCGCCGAAGGCCGGCTCACGGCGCATGGGAAGAGCATTGATCTGGTGTATCGCCGCGTTCTAATCAACGACATCGTCGCGCGCAGTGCCGAATGCGCCGCGCTTGTAAACGCTTACACTTCCGGCGCGGTCTGCGTCGCCAACGCCTTCACCTGCAAAATCCCGCACAAGAAAGCGTTCTTCGCCGTGCTTAGCGACGAGCAGAACTCCGCGCTCTTCAACTCCGCCGAACGCGAACTGATCCGCCGCCACATTCCCTGGACGCGCCTGCTCGCCGACACAAGAACCACGCGCGACGGTGAATCCTTTGGCCTGCTCGAATACGTTCGTCGCCGCCGCGAAAATTTCGTGCTGAAGCCCAACGACGAATACGGCGGCACAGGCGTGCAACTCGGCTGGGAGAAGGACGACCGCCAGTGGGACGCCGCATTGCAGAGCGCGTTGGCCGATCGCGCGAGCGCCTGGGTGGTGCAGGAACGCATCGCCGTCCGCCGCGAAGTTTTTCCCGTGCAAACGGAAAACGGCGTCGAGATGCGAGACATGCTGGTGGACTTCGCCCCCTACATCTTCCGCGGCAAAATGGCCGGCTGCCTCACGCGCCTAAGCTCCACGGGCCTTGCCAACGTCACCTCCGGCGGCGGCCAAGTCCCCAGCTTCGTCGTAGAGCGAAAGTCGTAGCGGTGCTACGCGGGCTTCAGTTCGACGCTGGGTTAAGGCGCCAGCCGAAATCAGCCTCATTCCGCTCCACTCAATCCATTAGCAAAACTCGCGAACCCTATTTACAATATCTTGATGGATTTTGGACCCGCACAACCAGAGCTGCTGCCCGGCGCGCGCAACGCCATCGAAACTTGCCTCGCTATTCAGCCTGGCGAACGGGTCGCGCTAATTGCCGATCTATCCAGCAAGGCCGTTGCAGCAAGCCTGGCCGCCGCGCTGAAGGAGCGCGACGCGATCTGCGAAGGTTTTCTGCTCGAAGATCTCTCCCCGCGCCCGCTGAAACGAGCTCCGCAGCAAGTGCTCGACGCGCTGGGCCGCGCCGACGCCGGAATTCTGTGCATGCAGCCGATGACCGGCGAGCTCGGGGCGCGCAAAGACATTGTCGGAGTCGTCGAGCGTCGCCACATTCGTTACGCACACATGATCGGCGTCACGCCGGAAATCATGCAGCAGGGCATGCGGGCGGATTACAACCTGGTGGATCGCCTGAGCGAAAAACTTCTGCAGCGCATGCATTCGGCGCGCTCGCTCACTGTGCGCACCGAAGCCGGCACGTCGCTCGTCGCTACATTTGATTCCGCGCTCGATTGGGTGAAGACCAGCGGCCTGATCAGCCGCCGCTACTGGTCGAATCTTCCCGCCGGAGAAGTTTTCACCACGCCCGCGAAAGTCGACGGCACCTTCGTCTGCGATGGCACGGCCGGCGATCACTTTTGCGGAAAGTATGGCGACCTGCAGCGCACGCCGCTGGTCCTGGAAATTCGGGCCGGGCGTCTGCAGAAAGCCACCTGCGACCGCAAGGATTTGGAAGAGGAATTCTGGAGCTATTGCCACACGGATGAGAATAGCGACCGCGTCGGCGAGTTGGCTTTCGGCACCAACCTCAGCCTATCGGACATGATCGGCGTGCTGCTGCAAGACGAAAAATTACCCGGCGTGCATCTCGCCTTTGGCGATCCCTACGGCAGCCAAACCCACGCCGCATGGAGCTCGCGCACGCATGTAGACGTGCTAGCCCGCCGCTGCGACGTCTGGATTGACGAAGACCAAGTAATTGAAAAAGGCCGCTACATGCTGGCCCGCCTGGGCCTGGCGTAGTTCGGGACAGCCCTCGAAGAATTTCTCTGCGCCTCTGAAGCGCACTAGATTCTCCCGTGTGAGCTTCGCGCGCCAGTTCAGAACAATCTGGTAACGTACTCCCACATCTGATGCTTCCAGAACGGCCAATCATGCCCGCCCTGCGCTCCCCAATCGTCCAGCGAATGCCGAATACCCTTATCCGACAAAATCTTCGACAGCCGATAAGACGGTCCACTGTTCTCCCAAGGCCCGCTACCCGTGGCGATATGAATATCGCACCGCGCCAGCTGCCCGAAAATCCACGGGTCCGAAAGATTCGCCAGATAATCCACGGGATTGTTGAAATAAGTGTTGTCGTCATACATCCCGCTCATGAAGCCGCGAATATCGTAAACTCCTGAAAGCGCGAAGCAGCGCCGGATCACGTCCGGATGCTTGAACAAAGAGTTCGCCGCATGATACGCGCCAAAAGAAGCGCCCATCGTGGAAATCGCCAACCCCGGCGATTGGCAATTGTCCCAGATGAATGGCACCACTTCCTCGCGCACGTACGCATCGAATTGCGACTGCACGTAGCTGCGATGAAAAGGATGCGCGCTCTTGTTGTAAAGCCCCGCCCAGTTCACCGAATTCACGCTGAACAATTTCACGCGTCCGACGTCAATCAGCGGCGCAAGACTTCCGATCAAGCCCTGCCCTTCGAGCTCCCACTCATCTCCCGCGCTCGTTGGAAATCCCAGCAGCGGCGGGCCCCAGTGTCCGTACACCACCACGCCCAATTCCATTCCCAGGCGATGCGAATACCAGCGGTGATATTCCCTTTTCATGTTGCTCCTGAGCGCAGGCGGACGCCGCGACCGCCGGCGGTTGCCTGAAGCGCGCGATATTATACGGCGTTTGCGTGATGGCGGAATGGAAGAATCCTCCGTGGGCTGGCAATATTCAGATGACCTACGCCCGTCTTAATTCTATAGTGAGCCAGCGACATGTCCACTACACAGCCGCTCGCGCCGCCAGAGCCATCCGCGCCGCAATTCGAAAACACAGCCGCGGATACAAATTCGTCGGGCCGCTTGATTTGTCTGGACATCTTTCGCGGTCTCGCCGTCGCCGGAATGATCCTGGTGGACAACCCCGGCAGCGACGAAAAAGTTTACCGGGCCATCGCACACGCCGAATGGAACGGCTGGACTCCTGCCGATTTCATTTTCCCATCGTTTCTTTTTCTCGTGGGCATCTCGCTGGTTTTCTCGTTCGCGAAGCGCCGCGAAAAGGGCGACTCACGGCGCCAAATCCTGTTGCACGTTTTCGTGCGCAGCCTGCTGCTCATCGCCATCGGCCTATTTGTGAATGCCTCGCCCTTCATCGGCGTGGATTATCACGCCTTACGCTTCGAAGGAGTGACGCAGCGCATCGCGCTCTGTTACTTTGCCGCAGCGATTCTGGAATTATGGTCAGACCGCCGCGGACAAATCATCGCCACTGTCGCCTGCCTGTTCGGATATTGGGCGCTGCTGCGGCTCGTACTCGTGCCTGGCCTCGGCGTGCCAGGCCGTAACATTCCATTCATGGATCCCAATCAAAATCTCACGGCGTGGCTCGATCGCAAGCTTTTCATGGGTCATCTTTTCGACGGCACTCGCGATCCCGAAGGAATCCTCAGCACCGTTCCGGCCATCGCGACCACTATGCTCGGCGTGTTGACGGGCCACTGGCTGCGTTCGCGAAAAGCTCCAGCTACAAAAGCAATTGTGATGTTCGTCGCGGGAATCCTGGGCCTTATTGCAGGCGAAGTGTGGAATATCTGGTTCCCCATCAATAAGAATCTTTGGACCAGCTCATTCGCCGTTTTCACAGGCGGCTTCGCACTGGTCTTTCTCGCCCTGCTTTATTGGCTGCTTGAAATCAAGCGCTGGCGCGGCAAATGGACCGTTCCCATTCTCGTTTTTGGAATGAACGCGATCGCGGGCTTCGTGGCCGATTCGCTGGTGTACGGCCCCGGCTACACTTTCACCGTGAAGCAGCCCCACGGAATCGCGTTGAGCTGGCACGACGCGGCACAGGCCAGGCTGGTATCGTTTGGAGCCAGCCCGCCGAACGCATCCTTGATTTATTCTTTGGCGGCGGTGCTGTTTTGCTGGATCCTGTTGTGGTTCCTCTGGCGCCGGCGCATTTTTCTGAAGGTCTGATTCTGCTGCGATCCGCTGGTAATATAAGTATGCGGGTTGGTTAGGATCGCGGCGCTGCGAATCGCACGCGCCAAAAACTTGCGACGCCAAATAGCCGGAGGAACAGCATTTGCCCTTTGCTCCAGAACTAACCGCCGAACTCGCAGCCGCTGGTCCCGGGCAATTGCAGAAGCACAAAAACTTTCCCTCGCGCTTTCTGCGACGGAAACGCGACCTGATCGTTTATCTCCCCGGCATTTACCAAAAGCGCCCCGACCTGCGCTTTCCCGTGCTATATCTCGAAGACGGTCAAAATCTGTTCGATCCCGCCACGTCTTTCATTCCCGGCATTTATTGGCGCCTGGGAGAAACCGCTGACGCCCTGATCGCGAAAGGCGCGATTCAGCCGCTCATCATCGTCGGCATATACAACACGGGCAAACAGCGCATCAATGAATACACGCCCACGCGCGATCGGAAACTCGGCGGTGGCAAGGCTGATAAATATGGCCGGCTGCTGGTGGAGGAATTAAAACCGTTCATCGAATCACAGTATCGCGCGCTCGGCGGAGCCGCGAACACCGGCCTGGGTGGGTCCTCGCTCGGTGGCCTGCTGACCGTCTACCTCGGCCTGAAATACCCGCAGGTTTTCGGCAAGCTTGCCGTGCTTTCCCCGTCCGTGTGGTGGAACCGCCGCGCTATTCTTGGTTTTGCAGCGCAAGCGCCTCTCATCGCGCGACCGCGCATCTGGCTCGACGTCGGCACCAAGGAAGATCCGCACACCGTCGCAAACGTCACCGCCCTGCGCGATACGCTGCTCAAGCGCGGCTGGCAGGATAGCCGTGACCTGCACTTCGAAGTAATCGACGGCGCGCAGCACAACGAAGCCGCTTGGGCCGAGCGCGTGGGCCCCTTCCTGCAATTCTTATTCCCTGCCGGAGAGTCCGCAGTATAATCCGCGTTCACGGCGCAGTCGGCCTCGGCCGCCGCGGAGCAAAAGTTCGGAGGGCACACGTGTCGCAAGCGCGCCCGTTGACGATTCTCTGCATCACCTCCTATGAAAAAGGCCAGGAATTCCTGCGCGCCTGCAAAGACCAAGGCTGCCGCGTGCTGCTGCTTACGGTAGAAAAATTCCGCGACGGCGACTGGCCGCGCGAATCGATCGACGAAATGTTCTACATGCCCCCGGACCTGCCCACCTGGGCGATCATCAACACCGTCAGTTACATGGCGCGCTGGCAACCGATTGACCGCATCGTTGCGCTCGATGAATTCGACATGGAAAACGCCGCCGCGCTTCGCGAACACCTGCGCATTCCCGGCATGGGCCTCACCACCGTGCGCCATTTTCGAGACAAGCTGGCCATGCGCGGCCGCGCGAAAGAGGACGGCATCAACGTCCCGGAATTTGTTCACGTGCTCAATCACGCCAGACTGCAGGAATTTATGTCGCGCGTGAATCCGCCGTGGCTCCTGAAGCCCCGCTCGCAGGCTTCTGGCATCGGCATGAAGAAAATTCATGCCGCCGCGGATCTGTGGCCGCTGCTCGATCAATTGGGCGACGAACAATCGCATTACTTGCTCGAGCAGTTTGTACCCGGCGACGTCTTCCACGTGGATAGCATCGTTTCCGAAAGCAAAGTCGTTTTCGCCGAGGCCCACGCCTACGGCTCGCCGCCGCTCGATACTTCTCACCAGGGAGGCGTGTTCACTACGCGCACGCTTTTGCGCACCGCCCCTGAAGTAAAGCTGCTGAAGAAGGTCAATCGCGAACTGATCCAGGCGCTGCGCCTGGTACGCGGCGTCACGCACGCCGAATTCCTGCGCTCCCATGCGGACGGGAAATTCTATTTCATCGAAATCGCCTCGCGCGTGGGTGGCGCTTACATTTCCGATGTTGTGGAAGCCGCCTCGGGCGTCAATCTGTGGCGCGAATGGGCGCGCATCGAAACAAATGCCAGCAAGACGCCCTACGTGCTGCCAAAACGCCGACGCGATTACGCCGGCGTGGTGCTTTCGCTGGCGCGCCAGGAAACTCCGGATACTTCTGCCTACAACGATCCCGAAATCGTGCAGCGGATCGCGAAAAAATATCATGCGGGATTTATTCTGCGCGCTCCTAAGCCCCAGCGCATCGTTGAGTTGCTCGATTCCTATTCCGCGCGCTTCCGCGTCGATTTTCTGGCCACCGCGCCGGTGCCTGACAAACCATCCTCGTAGCTACGCGCCGAAAAGTGATTCATCGACTTCGCTGCAATCTAAGCGGGCCGCTGGGCAATCAAGCAGGAAGTAACATCCGCCGCAAGCTTGGAGGCGCAAGTCGCCGGCTATTCCAGCACTTCGCCGTGCGCCGAGCGCAACGTCATGTCGCCGCGCAGCCTTGCGCGATCCAGAAAATAGCGTTTGATCTCGTCGCCCTCGTAGCCGAGTGCGATAAAAAATTCCCGGTTCTCGCAACCCGCATAGTACTTGTGGATGTGCACAGAATCGGCCGTCCGCCAATCTCCCCATCGGCTTGGGCTTCAACTCCGTCTCTTACGCTAGACGCGTGCCCAGTCCGCCTGCCAATGTTGCGATTTTCAGGTTGTTCTGTTGCGCGCAGCGGGAAGTCTCTGCGAAATGGTCTCTGCTTGCGGACGCACTCCGTTCGCAAAATGGGAACCGTCCGAGCCGGAACGACTAATTCACGGCCCAAAATCCGAAAGAAGGATTGCAGTCTTCTTATGATTGTCCTGCGGATTAGCCTCACCATTCGGGCGCTATTGCAGGGGGTTGCAAGCGCGCCGCGATCGAATGATTCCGCCAGCTACGCAACGCTCGCACCACCGTTATTTGACGAACGCCCCAAATCGCGTAAGATATTCCCTGCCAGTAAATTGGGCCTGTAGCTCAGGTGGCTAGAGCGCACCCCTGATAAGGGTGAGGTCGGTAGTTCAAGTCTACCCAGGCCCACCATTTTTCTACTGCTTTCCGCGATTTCTGCGTTGCCTTCGTTCGCATTTCCGCAGCCTGCCATACCCCGCTCTCGCACCCAAGTCTTGTTCTATGCGTAGCAGCGATTCCCCTCAAAGCCGCAGATTCAAACTGCACCGTCACAGTTCCTTCCGTTCACCGCGACCGAAACACCGGACCACGTCGCGCCGCCCGCAAATTTTGATAAGATGGCGGAACGCGCCCGTAGCTCAGCTGGATAGAGCATCTGGCTTCGAACCGCGGCAGTAAAAATCTAAGCCGTTGAATTGGCTTAAGTTCCCCTGTGCAAGCCTCTCGCTAACTGAGCTACGATTTGCGATACACCGCGGCCCCCAAATTCAACCGCCTGCTGCCACAGCCCTCTCCTACTAGTCCGAAGGCTGCGAGAGCCTTTGTGACCAGCCTGCCGTGCTATCTTATGGGCGACCCCACCGACCTTAGCGCAAGATTTTCCAAACCAAATCGTTCGGAGGTTGAACCAGGAGCTGCAACAATGCCCAGCAAGACATTCGTCCTGGGAGCCGGATTCTCAGCGGGCGCGGGATTCCCGCTGGTGCGTAATCTTAGAGACCTAGTTCTGAATTGGATTGAGACGGAAAAGCACCCGTCTTGGGAACCTCATCTTCGGCCGCATCTCCACGGGTACCCAGAGGGACAATTCTGTGCTGGACTTACCGCCGTAGACCCGAAGGGTCTGCTTGGGCTAGAAGAGCTAATGATTGCCCTGCGCGACCGCTTGCGCGACACCGACGACCACGACCCATGTTATGTCACATTGCGAGTCTTGCGGGATGCGTGCGGGCGGTTGTTGTGGCAAAGGCACCGCTCTCTCCAAGAACTCCCCGCAAGTTACCACAATTTTGCGTCGTGGATGCACGAGCACCACGGGAACGGACAGACTAACGCAATTGTTTCACTGAACTGGGAC
>DATNLN010000252.1:0-3838 GCA_035602855.1 Candidatus Acidiferrales bacterium | reverse complement strand
TTGACGTTTGGATCGCAAGCGCTCGCGACGACGAGTGCGCCGTTAAGCGTGACGGTGACGAATAACAGCACGGCAGCGGTCAGTTTCAGCGGGTTCACGATTACGGGCGCGAATGCTGGGGATTTTGCGGTGCCAGCGGCTGCGTCCGGCGCAGCGTGCAGTAGCACGGGAACATTGGCGGCGGGAGCGAGTTGCACGATTAATGTGCTGTTCACGCCGGGTGCTGCCGGAGCGCGGACAGCGACGTTGAACATTGCTGATAATGCGACGGGAAGTCCGCAGATGGTGGCATTGAGCGGGACGGGCGTGACTTCGTCGGTGATAATTACGGTGGCGCCGGGAGGATCTACGACGGCGACGACGGTGTCAGGCGGGACGGCGTATTACGGGTTGCTGATAACGGGAGCGCCGGGAGTGACGGGGACGGTGCAGCTGGGATGCGTGCCGAATTCGGCGTTGATTACGTGCAAGGTCATACCGGGCTCGGTGACCTTGAATGGCTCAGCTGTTGAGGTGGCGTTTGCGATCCAGACGTTCTGTCAGGGGGCGACGACCTTGAATGGATTTGTGCCGCCGGTGGGAGGGATTGGCGGAGGGCTCGGCGCAGGGATTGGGTTGCTGCTGGTCTCGATGATGCTGGGCGGCGCGGTGTGGACATTCCGGCGGAACCGGCGGGTGGCTTTGACGTTTGCCACTTTGTTGCTGGTGGCGTTGGGATCGGCGGCTTGCAATAGTTTGCCGAAGGGGCCAAATGGAGCTACGCCAGCGGGGACTTATACTTTGTCGTTGACGACAACTTTGAATGGGCAGACGCAGACTTTGAATAACTTTTTGACGCTCGTCGTGAAGTAGACGCAAGATGTTTTTAACCGCAGAGACGCAGAGGTCGCAAAGAAAACCTGCGGCGACCGCTTGCGAAGAGACGATGGCTCGGGTGCATTAGGACGCGGGGGATATGTCGAAGAGATGGGCCTGGAAGGGATCGCGGCGGATGAAGAGGCCGATGTTGTAAAGTTCTTCGCCGGTGCGATCGTAGCGGACTTTGTTTAGTTCGTCGTTGAAGATGTAATTTATTGAGGGCGAGACGCGGTCGGCCAGGTGGACGCGTCCTTGCGACGCGTAAGCCGCTAGATTCACCGCAATTATTTTCCACGCTTTCGGTGAACGCCATTCGTAAACCAGCAGGGCGTCAGTGGGAGCACCGCCTTCCGGGGCGACATCCAGTAGATTCCATTTTCCTTCGTGAAAAACATCTTGCCTGGTGATTTGCAAAATCTTTTGGAAGAAATTCTTGCTGATGGGATCGGGCGGCTCGTCCGCGGCAATGCGTAGAGTGATGGGCATGTGAATTCTGCGCCCTTCGAGTTCGCCTTGATGATAGAAACGCATGCCGGGGAGTGTGCCGAGCAGGGTGCCGTCGGCGGCGAGACGGTCGTTCGGGAAAACGACGGCGCGGCGTTGTTCGTCGTGATTTTCCATGAAGCGCGCGAAATCGTTTTGGCGTTCCGAGGAGTTGGCGAGGCGCTCGCGGATTTGCGGAATGTTGTGGTCGCGAAGCGCATCGTAGAGAGTCTTATCGTAGGAGTAGGAAAATCCCAGATCGAGCAGGTGTTGTTCGGTGCCCCAGTAGGCTTCCGCGAGGAGGCTAAGCCTGGGGACGGCGGCGTGCGCTTCCGTCCAGAATTCTTTTTCTGGTTGGGGCGTATCGCCGAGCAGGTGACGCCAGTTGGCGTTGAAGATGTCGCTGAGTTGGAGCATGGCCATATCGCAGCGGATGCCGTCGCAATGGGCGGCGATGGTGCGCAGGTCGGCGAGTTGCGCGGCGCGAAGGCCGGGATTGAAATGATTGAGTTGGGCGACGTCTTGCCACGGCGGGAAATAGGGATCTTTGGCTAGGGCGATGTATTGCGGCCCTTGCTTGGTGGATTGAGTGTAGTAGAGCGACGGATCCTTCTGAAATTCTTCGGGTGAGGCTTGGACGTAAAACTCGGGGTGTTCGAGCATCCAGGGATGATCGAGCGCGGTGTGGTTGCCGACGAAATCTAGAAATAATCCGATGCCGCGGGCGCGCAATTTTTCGCGAGCGGCGTCAAGTGCAGCCCAGTTGCCGATGCGCGCGTCGGGGACGTAACCGGTGATGGAGTAGGCCGAGCTGATCACGTCGGCGGGCTTCCAGTAGGGAAGCGCGAGACTGAACTGCGCGGCGTTCGCAGGATTTTCTGCGTTCATGCGGCGCGAGATGGGGCTGCGTTGCCAGACGCCCATTAGCCAGACGATGTTGAAGCCTAGGGCGGCGAGAGCGTCCCATTCGGAGTCCGGGACTGCAGCGAGATTGATATTTTTTCCGAGGCGCGCGGAGAGTTGTTCGAGCCACGTCCAGGTGTTGATTTCGTACAGGTGCGGATGGGGGCGCGGCTGAAAATTTTGCGGAGTGGCGGATTGCGTGGGCATCGAGTTCAGATTAGTTGGGATGTGCGGGGCATGTCAATGCGGCGACCGCAACGGCGGCGTTGGGCTGGGCGGTTTATGGACAAATGCGGGGATTAGTGACACATTATTTCGGGCGGAGCAGCGGGGCGGCGTGCTGCGTCCAATGGAGAGGAGGAAATCGAACATGGTAAAGCGTGCGATGCTGGCGGGATTTGCGATGGTTTTTGCGGTGGGGCTGTCTGTGGCGGGACAGGACAATGCAGCTAAGAGTGGTTCGTGGTCGGGCGTAGTAACGAATGACATGTGCGGAGCGAAGGATGCGAGCGCGGCGAAGGCGGAGTGCACATCCAAGTGCGTGAAATCGCATGGCGCGAAATACGCTTTGTATGATGAGGCGGACAAGAAAGTTTACATTCTGGAGCCGCAGGATAAGGCAGACGGTCATGCGGGGCACGAGGTGACGGTGAAGGGGACTTTGGATGGGGACACGATTCATGTGACGTCGCTGACGATGAATGCGACGAAGGGATCGTAACGGGCGGTTCCCGATTTTTGGTTTGCGCTAGAGATTCATCTCCGCAGGGTGTACGCGAAAAAGGGCAGGGCCGATGGCCTTGCCCTTTTTTTTGTGACTGCCCGTTCTGATATACTTCGCGGCCTCATGAGGTTCGCTTGCTCGGAAAGGGTGCCTGGATGAAATTCCAAAGAACATTTGTGATGCTTATGGTGTTGGCGGCGATGGCTTGCGGCGTTGCGCGGGCGCAGAGTCCCGCAGCGGCCGTGAATCCTGGAGCGTCGGAGGCGGGTTCGCGGACTTTGGTGGTGGATGACTATTTTCGAATTAAGGAAGTGGGGGATCCGCAGCTCAGTCCGGACGGGAAGTGGGTGGCGTACACGGTGAAGACCGCGAATCTGAAGGAGGATAAAAACCGGCGGCGGATCTGGATGATTCCTACCGGCGGCGGGACGGCGATTGCGCTGACGGACGAAAACGAATCGTCATCGCATCCACGGTGGAGCCCGGACGGCAAATATCTGGCGTTTATTTCGTCGCGCGCGGGAAGCGGCGACGACGATGATGAGGAAAAGGGCAAGAAGCAGGTGTGGATTTTGAATCGCGAAGGCGGCGAGGCGCAGCAACTGACCAGCACGATGCAGGACGTGGACAGTTTCGCGTGGTCTCCTGCGAGCGACCGGCTGGTGCTGGTGATGCAGGACGCGTCGCCGGAAGAAATCGAAGCCGCGGCGAACAAGGCGAAGGACAGCAAGGCAAAGCCCAAGCCGCGGCCCTGGGTGATTGATCGGATGCACTTCAAAGAGGATGAGATTGGATATCTGGACCGGCGGCGAACGCATTTGTACGTGTTCACCACTGGGGATCACAAGCAGCGGCAGATTACCGCGGGCG
>DATNLN010000157.1:0-32020 GCA_035602855.1 Candidatus Acidiferrales bacterium | reverse complement strand
CCTAACCGTTCCGGAATTCACGCAAAGGTTTGGACCCACTGAGCAAGACTACGATTCCGTCGTCCGTTTCGCCGAAGCGCACGGTTTCACAGTCGTCGGCGGCACGCGCGATGGCATGGACGTGCAGATCAAAGGCCCCGTCTCCGCCGTAGAATCTGCTTTTCATGTCACGATGCGCACCTACCAGCATCCCATCGAATCTCGCATTTTCTACGCGCCCGATCGCGAGCCCACCACCGACCTGCCATTCGCTCTCTGGCATGTCTCCGGACTGGACAACTACTCCATTCCGCATCCGCTGTACGTCAAGCGAAGCGATTACGCAAACGCCCACGGCATTAACGCTGAAGACGTCGTCTCCCACGCCACCACCGGGTCGGGCCCATCCGCTTCCTTTCTCGGCAGCGATATGCGCGCCGCCTACTACGGCGGCACGGCCCTCACCGGCGCCGGACAAAACCTCGGTCTGTTCGAGTTTCTGGGCACCGACCTGACCGACTTGACCACCTATTTCAAGAACGTCGGCCAAACCAACAACGTACCCATCACTCTGCTTTCGACCGACGGCACCAGCACCTCCTGCGTGGATTCCAGAGCCGGCGGCGATTGCGATGACACCGAACAAACCCTGGACATGACCCAAGCCATCGGCATGGCTCCGGGCCTTTCGAGCCTCGTCATGTACATCGGCTCGACGGATACAGCAATCATCAGCGCCATGACTACGCACAGTCCGCTCCCCACCACCATCGGATGTTCCTGGGGATGGACTCCTGCAGATCCGAGCACTCTCAACCCCTACTTCCAAAAAATGGCCGCGCAAGGTCAGAATTTCTTCGCGGCTTCCGGCGACTCCTCCACCTGGTCCGCCAGTAACGAAGCGTGGCCTGCGGACAATGCTTACATCGTCTCGGTTGGCGGCACGGACCTGGTTACTGCCAGCGCCGGTGGCGCCTGGAAATCAGAAACTGCCTGGACCGACAGCGGCGGCGGCATCTCGCCCGACTCAATTCCAATCCCGTCGTGGCAACAGCTTTCCGGCGTGATCAATTCCACCAACAAAGGTTCCACCACGCTGCGCAATGGTCCGGACGTCTCGGCCAACGCGAACTTCACGTTCTATGTTTGCGCCGACCAGACCACTTGCACCGCGAACGAATACGGCGGCACCAGCTTCGCGACGCCGATGTGGGCTGGCTACATTGCGCTCGTGAACCAACAGCTGGCTTCGAACGGCGACCCGACAATCGGCTTCATCAACCCAACAATCTACGCGCAAAACATAACGTCCAGCTACTCGACGGACTTCCACGACATCACCAGCGGCACTTCCGGCAGTTTTTCCGCCGTCACTGGTTATGACCTGGTCACGGGCTGGGGCAGTCCGAACGGCGTGGGTCTGATCAACGCGCTCGCGGGCGGCACCAGCACATCCCCAGCGTTCGCAATCTCCGCCTCGCCGGCTTCCGTCTCCGTACTCCAAGGCAGCAGCGGCGCTTCCACAATCACCACGACCGTCTCCGGCGGTTTCACCTCCGCAATCGCGCTCACCGCGACGGGCCAGCCGACCGGCGTGACTGCAACCTTGAGCCCCACGTCCATCGCGGCTCCCGGTTCCGGCTCATCCACGCTCACGCTAGCGGTAGCTTCCACCACGGTCGCCGGGACCTACACCATCACCGTAACCGGCACCGGCGGCGGCATCACGCATACCGCGACGGTTGCGCTAACCGTGACCGCGCCAACAGCTGGCGCCTTTACCATCTCCGTTTCACCCACGTCGGGCTCACTGCGTCAAGGCCAGAGCGGCACCGCCACAGTCACCACCGCTGTCTCCGGCGGCTTCGACTCACCCATCGCCCTCTCGGCCACCGGCGAACCAACTGGCGTAACCATCAGCTTCTCGCCAAGTTCCATCGCCGCCCCAGGCTCGGGCAAATCCAGCATGCTTCTAACCGTATCCCGCACCGCGCCAACAGGCACCTACCCGATCACCATCACCGGCACAGGCGGCGGCGTAACCCACACCACAACCCTAACCTTCGAGGTGGTCCGCCGCTAGGCCTAAACAATCGCCAGCGCCAATCGCGCGTGCGTACAACGCTGCCAGGGCCCGGACTCCAAGCTCCGGGCCCCAGCAGCCCAATCCTCAGAATGAAACGCAACGAAGCATCTAAGTCATTTGCGGTAGGCAACGCATGAGGGCAACGCAGGTATCTTTCTAGGTCCTGGCTTCGGCCACGACACTCACCGAAGGAAAATCCGCGCGGCTGCAGCCGCTGAAGTGCCGATGTTGCGTTTGCCGCGACCACGCTCTAAACGAATTCCGCGGCGCCGAACGAAATAGAACGGAATGCAGACAGAAGGGAACTCAATAAAAAATCATTCCGATCGCAGTCAGATTCTAACTGCGTTCAACTCTGCCTCTGACCTCTACAAATAAACCGACAAACTAAAACTACACTACCGGAACCACCCAGAATCCGCTCCAGCCTTCCGCCCTTCTTCCGCGAGCTCGTCCAGCTGGCTCTGCAGTCCTTCCTTCTGATGTTCCACCTGCTTGATCTGCGCGTTGCGGTCCTCAACGAAAATCACGCCAGCCTGCGCTCCGCTCATCGGGTCCACTGTCACCGCGCCGTGTTTGGTGATCTCGTCCTGAATCTCGCTGATTTTCTGATCGCACTGCGCCATCTGCGCCCGTATCGCATTCGCCCGCCCGCGCCAATATTGTTCCCCACCACCCGCGGCGCCCGATCCACCCGACGCGCCCGACGAAGCCCCAGCCCCGCCACCTGCACTCCCTGAATCCGACGACCCGCCTCCGACCTGCCCGTCGCCCACCACCGAAACTCCGTGCCCGGACAAATTCGATACCGAGTCGTCGCTATAGACTTTCGCAGTCGCCGTCTTCGCCTTCTGCGCCCGTGCCTTCCGTGCCGCCTCTCCCAACGATTCGGCCGCCGGCGCCGACTGATCCTGCATCTGCGGCTCAGTCTGAGCGCCAGTCGGTGAAGAATTCTGCGCTGCCGCACCCGCCGCCTGTGTCGCCGGGCCCGCCGCAGCTTTCGCAGCAGCTGAACTCTGCGCTGGCGCCGGAGCTGTACCCGAACCTGCAGTCGCAGCCCCCGCCGCACTCTGCCCGCGCGCCGCAGGCACAAGAGCCGCCGCGCACAACCCCATCACCAGCAACAAAATGAAATTCCGCACCTCTGCCTTCTCGAGTAGTCCGCTCATGGCATACCTCCGGCTCAAAACCTTGTTCAGTTCAAGGTATGCCGCCCATCCCAAGCGGTCAACGCTGCGAATTCAGTCGATATCCCCGCAGTAACCTGTACCAACGTCCAGTCCCGCCGCCGCGCAATAAGGCGGCCGCACTCAATCAGCGCGGTCCAAGTTCTCGCAGAAAACCGATACGCCGCAAGGCATAACTTGGGTGCGTCGTCTGATGCTGAAATCACTGCCCCCGTGCCCCATCCTTCGTTTTTCGAACCCTGGTTTTTTTGACTTCCTGGCGCGCCTTCCCGCTTTTCGCCCGTCCATCTTTTCCGCGGCACTGTGTCATATCGAACAGATATTCCCGCTTCACCCGCGTACTCTGCCCCCAGCCAGAAACAGCCGGCCTCTCAACCGCGCCATCCGTGCTGCCCATGGTCAAAAGGTGGAAGCATGGAACGTCCCATCGGTGTCACGGTCATTGCAGTCCTGATGTTCCTCGGCGCAGCGCTGCTGGTCTTGGGCTCGGCGGTGTGCTTCTTCGTAGGCGTGATCAGTTTCACTGGCGCGGAAGTCCGCGACCCGGTCACAGCGGCAATCGTCGGCATGGCACTGGGAGCTGGATTTTCGTTCCTGCTTCTCGCCGCCATCTACGTGATACTCGGCATCGGCGTCCTGCAATTGCGCGAGACCGCCCGCCAACTCTGCATGGCTTCCATTTCCCTCGCCGTCGCCCTCACGCTCGCCGTCCCGTTCGTTCTGGTCCTGCACCCGCCCGCGACGATGATTGTCGCGCAATTGCTCTTCATGGCCGCATACATCGGCACGCTCGTATACCTGGTCAGTCCACGCGTCCGCCGCGCCTTCACCCCGGCTCTGGTCACGCCGTAATTCGCCCCACTACCATTTTGCGCTAAAATACTGCCGGGAGTTGCCGCAAACATTTCCAATTGATGAGGAAAAAATGCCGCCAACACTCGACGTACTCCTGAAACGCTTCGAATCCCCCGACGAAATCCGCACCTTCGAAAAGGGTAAATTCGAAATCGTCCGCATCGGCCAGATGACCATCGGTCGCGCGACTTACCAGCCCGGCTGGCGGTGGTCAAAGCACGTGGGCCCGACCGTAGGCGCATCCCGCTGCAACGTCGAACACGTAGGCATGGTTCTCTCCGGCTGCGCCACCGCCGCCATGGACGACGGCGTCATCCACGAACTCCGCGCCGGCACCCTGTTCTACATTCCGCCCGGCCCTCCAGGCCACGATAGCTGGGTAATCGGCAACGAGCCCTACATCTCCCTACATTTCCTGGGCGCCGACACCTACGCTAACAAATAATTCTCGCCTCTCCGCAACGCTTTCCGAGCTTCCGTCACTGGCCTGTTCTGCTCCCATAGACCTTCCCAAAATTCCACGCAAGCATCACCGCCATCGCCAACCCTCCGATCCCCACCGACACCACACTCCCAGTCTCCCGAATAAAAAACTCCCCCACATGAAAAACCAATAAATATCCAATCAGCAAATTGAACGCCCCCCACAGCACATTCACCAACGGCGAAGATTCTCCTTTGCCCGGCGGCGAAGCAAAGGGTGATGGAAACCGTCTCCCGCTCACTCCGCTAACGAAGTGCGGTACTGCATTCACCAGAAATAATCCCCCAAAAAAGAATGCGACGTACTCATGCCAGGTCATAACCCCTCCCTTCGCCGCAGGAATCTCCAAGCCGCTCGGCTGCAGCGCCCCTCGCAGGATACCAACCCCAACCCAAACTGTGCAAAATTGAACAGTTCCTCTCGCCCACAACCTCTAACATTCTCCCGCTAGCATGACTGCAACGCTATTCGCGCCGCCGTTCTCCGGGAGCAGCGCCTCTCCCGGCCACTCCACCCATCTCAGAAAAGCTGCGCACAAAATGGATCGATTTCAGCAACGGAATTGTACGGGCCATCGCCAAGGAACTAAGCCACATCCGGCAGCAAGAAATCAGGGACCAACTTCGCTCCCACAATCAACGCCAGCCATCGCAAGAGGCATCGCAGCAGGGAAGTGAGGTCATCATCATGTCCGACCACGCACGCACCAAGCGCCAGCCCGCCGCCTTCCGCTTTCATCGCCAATATACCGACCATCGCCGCTGCCAGCTCGTCGGCGAACGCCAGATCTTGGACCTGATCTCGCTGGGCGCCCCCCTCCCCGGCATCCTCAACAAACTCTGTATGATGATCGATGTCCGCATCGGCAATGTGGTCTCCATCGTCTCGCTCCCCGAAGCCGACGAAAATCACAGCTGCTCCATGACCCGCAGCGCCCTGCAAATAGGCCTGGAAGTTTTTTCCTCCAGTCCTATCCTCGCCTCCGACGCAACTTTCCTCGCCACCCTGGAAATTTTCAGCTGCGATACCCGCCGTCCGACGCTCCTGGAATATCACCTCATCAATCGCGTCGTCCATCTCGCCTCCATGGCCCTGCAATCCTCCGCGCCCGATGCCGATTTCGCGCGCCGCTGCCTGAAACCGCGCGCCAAATTCGCCGCCTCGCTCGAAAAGCCGCCCTTCATCAATTGAGTTCCCCCCTGCGCGAGCTCACAGAATTCAATCAGCAAACACACATCCACTCGCTCGCATCCGCAATATCCAGAAACTCGCAACCTTAGTTGTTTAGTGCAAAACCCTCGAGGTTTTCCTGCCGCACTGAAGCTCTCGCGTAGACGGCAAGGCAGGAAGAGAGTCCTCAGCCCCCAGCCCTGGTTGCTGGATTCTCTCTTCCCGCCTTACCATTCGCCCACCACTGTAAGCGTCGCACAACCTGGAAACTGTCTCCTTTTGCACACTCGCAACAATTTTATTCGGGCTCCTCTCCTCACCTCGCCCCCCGGTCTATCCTGCAAAATTCCGCCCATGTGTTCATAACGAGACAGACCGCTCGCCCCCTCTCCCTCTATCCTCATCTCCGTGCAACATTCTTCCGCGACGCCGCACACATCCGCGAACCACGAACCGTGCCACCGCCCCTTCGCAGATGCAGCAGCGCCCGGAAGCAAGGAGATGAAAACATGCTTGGGATTATCGCCGCAGTCCTCATCGTTCTCTGGCTACTCTTCTTTTTCGCATTTCATATTACCGCCGGCCTCATCCACATCGTCCTGGTAGTCGGCATAATCCTGCTCTTGGTGCATTTACTCAGAGGCAGCGCATCCAGCGCCTGAACCATCCGCGCGCGCCGCGCAAGCCGCGACGAAAGTTCGAGAAAGAAACCAGCACCACAAGGACTCATCCATGGATCTCGTCCTCCGCTTTAGTTTCGCAGCCCAAGTAATCGCGGCGTTCGTAATCTTCGTGCTCGGCTACATTGGCCTGTTGGCCACTCTGCTGCTGGCCGCGGTCGTGGTCCGATGCCTGTACGAAACCGCGAAATGGCTCAGCGCGCGCGCATCAACAAAACGCCCCGCCGTCGTCCGTTTCCCGCATTCAGCCGGCTACCAAAGCGAACGGCGCATCCCTGTCGCCACCACACGCTTCCTAACCGAAAGGCCGCGCGCCGAACTCACTTTCCGCCCAGCTCTCGATGGCAGTCGTCGCGCGTCGCAAATTATCCGTTGAATAATTTACCCAGGAGGCTCTCCATCATGAAAGACAGCACAAAAGATACAGCATCAGGCACATTCCACGAAGTGAAAGGCACCATCAAGAGTCACGTAGGCAAGCTAACCAACGATCCCGACCTCGAAGCCGACGGCATCGTCGAAAACGTAACTGGCAAAATTCAAAAGAAAATCGCGCAAGTAGAAAAGTTTATCGAAAAACCTTAACCGCACTGCAGAGTTTGTGTCAGAACTCGGGAGTCTTTTAGACGTCCTGCCTTTAGAACGTGTGCGGGCACCCAGGAATCTTTGCAGGCAGTGCCTTAGGCTACGACGCAGGCTCCGCAAGACCGACCGGCTTTACAGTTTGCGGAGATAGGAACGCAGGCCGAGATTTTGACTTTGTAGCGGCCAGCTTATACCTGGGCACCTTTGAGTTTGCAGTTCCAGCGGCGCACTTTGGTGGGCCATTGGTCGTGCGGCTAGCAGCGATGGCGGTCCCGTTTTGCGGGACCGCCGCTACCAAGGCCTGGAGCCCTTTTTCCTAAAATCGTTTAGCCGCTGAAGTACCCTTTATATCGCTCTCGCACAGACTCCTCGGCCCCTGCTCGCACATTCTCACAATGTGTTCGTTTCTGCACAGACCGCATCGCGCCCGCCTAGCTACCATCGCACCTAGACCGAGCTAGCGGACCCTCTCGCCGATCTCGCACTAAAACCGCCGCGCCCGGCACCGCAAGGAGTCAGTCACATGTCTTTCGGCCTATACGCCACAGGATTCGCCATCGTAATCGCCGGCCTAATCTACGGCGCCTACCTGATGCATATCCCCGGCCACTGGATCGCCGTCGGCGGCATCGTCCTGTTAGGCGTCGGCATTCTCAGCGCCGTAAAAGCCACGCGCCAGAAAGATCCCTCCGGCTAATGAACCGCCAACGCCACCGCTGCGTCTCTGACATTGCGATAAACATCGTCATCTTGCCTGACCTGGGTGAGCTCGCGCAGGGAGCCCGGCGGCTTTGCCTCGTGCCGGCCACAGGATCTCTCCCGGCTTTCTCTGCGCCTCCTCTGTTGTGAATCTCTTCACTTCCTCGACGCCACCACCCACCCTCTGCGGCAAATACTTCCCGCTCATCCAACGCCCAGCAATTCCACCTGCTCCGCGTAAGGCCGCTCACGGCATTCTTGACACTTCCGAACTCGGCATGTCGATAGACGATATGCTCAAGCTTGAGCGAATAAGCTTATGGCCGCCTCGGACCAGATACGGTAGCCCGGCGGATGCTAAAGAACAGTTTTCGCGAGCAATACCTCGGTCATTTGACGGACCCATCGCAGACGCGGGTCCTAAGGGTTAGCCAGATATCCCATCCCTCCCACCGTCTCCGCCCCGACGCGCGACCCGTGCCTGTTTCGCAGCATGATACCCATTAAATATATTACCCAAGATATACTTACCACGCGGGGTAGCCGAGAAAGCTTTCAGCAATTTCAACAACAATCCGCGATGGATTGCACGAAGTATCGCCCAATTGCAAATCAATATTCATTCCAACACCCGGAGGCGCCCCTCTCCCATGAAACCATTGCGATTCTTTCTGCATACCTGTTCTCTCGTCTTTCTGCTCACACTCTGCGCCGCGGCGCAAGAAAGCGCAGCGCCCAGGACCGTGCAAAACACGATCAATCTTCCGCCTGATACGACAATCATTGCCAGGCTAGTCGCGAAATTTGATTCAACGCGCCTCCAGCAAGGCGATCGCGTGGAAGCCCGCATTACCCACGACGTAAAAGAAGGCCATCAGGTCGTTCTCCCGAAGGGTGCGCTCGTCGTGGGCCAGGTCTCCCATTTCGTCGCCCCGCCCCCGGGCGCGCTCTATGGAGTCGCAATCAATTTCGATACCGTCGAACTGAGGAGCGGCACAGCCGTCTCGCTGCATTTGGAGCTTCAAGCCATCGCTCCTCCGCCCGTCGTGCCCGTCAATGCCATCACCGATCAGCCATACAACGGCGCAAATCACGTGCGCGCCGACGAACATGGCGTCGAAACACTCACCACCACCAGCAAAGGCGTATTCAAATTTCCCGACCTAATCCTCGGCTTCGAAGTCAGCAATAAAGGACGCACGCCGATACTTAGTTCCCAGAATCAGCGCATCCGCCTCGACAAAGATTCCCAAATCGTCTTTCACGTCACACAGCCCTAGGCGGATGAACTCCCACAAATCCGCGGCTCTAGGTGGCTGAAAACAAACAACTGCGCCCGTTTCTGACCAACTGTTTTTCACCGAAATTAACTCTCGCAAATGCGGTATGCTGCCCAGCGTTACGCAGTTCCCAGGGAGAGCCCGCATGTCACATCGCAATCCAAAAAAGAAATTCCTCAGCAGCCACGTCGCAATCGATTCGCTCAAAATCGTTGCGACGCCAGCCGCCGCTGTAGCCAAAACGTGCGCCGCGGCACTACTCGTCACAATATTTTCCGTGGCCCCAACGCCAGCGCAACCACCACCGCAAGAATCCCCAGCCCGCGTAGTGAATTACGCCCCAAGCTACGCCACAGTGAAATTCGATTTTGGTCCAGCCGATCCGGTCGCCCGCCTCAGCCCCGGCGAAATCCTGGAAACCGACACGCTGAATTGCAGCAAAGACTGCGCCGGAATTCCCGCCGACAAACTGGAACTAGCGCGCAATTCCAACCTGCTAACCGGCCCGTTTTACGTCGAAGGTGCCGAACCCGGCGACACTCTGGCGATCGAATTTCTGGACCTGCACGTGAACGGCACGCAAGGCGAAGGAGAAATCGCCCCGGGATTCGGCGCGATTAATTCCACCCACTACACACCCATGTTGAATCCCGACCTGCCGCGCCATAGGTGGGCCTACACAATAAATCAGCAAGCCGGCTCAGCAACCTATCAAGCCCACGACTCAAACTTCTCCGTCCAAATCCCCCTGCATCCCTTTCTGGGCTGCGTCGGCGTGGCCCCCTCCCTGGGCGAAACGCGCAGCTCCCTGGTCCCCGCCGAATTCGGCGGCAACATGGACGCATCCGAATCCAGCGTGGGCAACACGCTGTTTCTTGCTGTGAACGTTCCCGGCGCGCTCGTCTACCTGGGCGATGGACACGCCGCGATGGGCGACGGCGAAATCGGCGGCACAGCGATCGAAGTCCCCATGCACGCACGCCTGCGTTTTCGCGTCATCAAGGCGAGCGCCACCGCCTGGCCGCGATGGGAAAATCAAAATGAATTGATGGCCGCCGGAATTTACCGCCCGCTGGACGATTCTCTCCGCATCGCCTTCACCGAACTAGTCCACTGGCTCCATGCCGACTACGGCCTGTCAGAAATGGACGCCTACGAACTTTTGTCGAAAGTCGCAACCATCCACCTGGCCGAAATGGTCGACCCAAATTACGTAGTCGTAGCCAAAATCGAGAAGAAGTTCTTGCCGCCGAAGAAGAACTAACAGGCACGTCGCGGCGCGAGACTAGAATCGTAACGGCAAAGAAGCGAATCGTGACAGCGCCGAACGAGGATCATGATGGCGAACAACAAGAAACGTGACGGCGAGGAGCCAGGACCGTGAGGCGAGGCCATTTCGCGATGCGGGAGGCCGGAAATAGCGAACGCCCAGTGCCTGTCCCCGGTCGGGCACTGGGCGTACTATGCAGTGTTTTGCACGGCACTGTTTGGCACCCTCACGCAGGGAAACGCTAGCTGTTTGGCTGCAGTTCGATCCTGGTTCGGGTTGGCCCTCGGCATACTTGCGCGATCCGCGCCGCGCTGCAAAGGGCAGCACGGGACAAATCGGGACATTTAAGGAATTCGCGGCCTGAGATCGAGGGAATTTGCGCGTGCGCTGGAGCCGCTGGTCGGGCAACTGCGGCGGGATCGCGCGGGCTAAGGAGGGCAAGTGATGAGAAATGTGGCTCTTGGATGTATTGCGCTCATGCTCCTGGGCGGCCACCCATCTGGAGCGCAGGCAAAGCACTCCGTGAGATGGGAGGAATTGACCTCCGCCGACTTTCGCGACGCGATCGCGCAAGCCCAGGGCACCTGCCTGCTGCCCTTCGGCATTCTGGAAAAGCACGGCCCCCACCTGCCCCTGGGCACCGACCTCCTCGACGTCCGCTACGCCGCGCTCCACGCCGCCGCGCAGAACTATACCCTGGTGTTCCCGGAATATTATTTCGGCCAGATTTTCGAAGCCAAACATGAACCCGGAACAATCGCTTACAGCGCGGAACTGCAATTGAAATTGCTGCAGGAAACCACCGACGAAATGGCGCGCAATGGGTGCAAGAAAATTATTATTGTGAACGGGCACGGAGGAAACGAATACCTGCTGCCTTATTTCGCGCAAAGCCAGCTGGATAGGCCGCATGACTACGTGGTGTACGTGCAGTGGGGGCGCGCAGAACCCAAGGGTGGCCCTGCGAAAAAAGATCCTGTGGACATGCACGCAGGAGAAACGGAAACGTCCACGATGATGATTGCGCGGCCGGATTTGGTGCATCAGGATCGCGCTGCGAGCGAATCGGGTGCGGATCAGAAACGCGTGAATTTGCCGGACGACCTGTACACAGGAATCTGGTGGTATGCGCGATTTCCAAATCACTATTCCGGCGACGGTGCGCTGGCGACCAAAGAGTTCGGCACGTTTGAAATGAATGCATGGATTGCGGCGATTGACGAAGCGATAGGCGCGGTGAAAGCGGATGAAGAAAGTTTGAAGCTGCAGAATGAGTTCTACGAAAGGAGCAAGCATCCGCTGGAGACGCGGCCGTGAGCGCGGCGTTTTTCTGCGCGGCAGGTAGACAATCATGCTACGGTAAATTGCGATGAGTTTAGAAACAGGGCGCTTCGCGTTTGCGATGATTCTGCGCAGCGGTGTCACGGCCGGCTTCGCTGTGGCCCAGAATTTCGTGCGCATGGCGGAGCGCCAGCCATGAAAATTCTGAGCGCCGCCGAAATGCGGGAAGTGGACCGCCTGACGACAGCGCGTTATGGGATTCCCGGCCTCACGCTGATGGAAAATGCGGGCGCGAGCGTGGCGGAGTTCATCGCGCGGCGCTGGCCGAAATTCGCGCAGCGGCGCATCGTGGTTTTGTGCGGCAAAGGGAACAATGGCGGCGACGGATTTGTGGCCGCGCGGCGTTTGCGCGAAATGGGCGCGAAGCCGGAAGTGTATTTATTTGCGGCGCCCGAGCAAATGCAAGGCGATGCGGCGACAAACTGCAAGCGCTGGGAGGAAGTGTGCGGCGCGCCGCGTCTAGTGCGCAATTCGGGCGACTTGCAAGACGTGAAGCCGGCGCTGGATTCGGCAGACATCGTCGTGGATGCGCTACTCGGCACCGGCACCCGCGGCGCGGTGGAAGGGCTTTTTGCGGAGGCGATTGCAGCGGTGAACAAGCGCCGCGGTCCGGTGCGTTCGGCGGTAGTTGCGGTGGACATTCCGTCCGGGCTCGTCGCGGATACGGGCAAAGGTTTGGGCGCCTGCATCAACGCGATGTACACGATCACATTTACCGCACCGAAGACCGGCATGATTTTCGGTACGGCCGGCGATCACACGGGGCAAGTGATCGTCCGCGATATCGGTTCGCCGCCGGAGCTGATCGATGAGGCGGGAAAGAGCAACGTGCGCTGGATTGATTGGCGCGAGGTGAGCATTTTCGCGCGTCCGCGGCGCGCGGACGCGAACAAAGGAAGTTACGGTCACGCCTTGATCACGGCGGGATCTGTTGGTAAAAGTGGCGCGGCAGTGCTGGCGTCGTGGGCGGCCTTGCGCGTCGGAGCGGGGCTGGTTACGGTGGCGACGCCCGAGCCGGTGTTGCCCATCGTTGCGGCGCACACGCCGGAAATTATGACTGAGCCGCTCCCCGCGACGGACACAGGCACCATTTCGCTGCGCAGTTTCGAATACGAGCGGTTCGAAAAATTATTGAAAGGGAAGCGCGCACTGGCGATCGGACCGGGGCTGAGCACGCGGGATGAAACGCAGCAATTTGTGCACAACGTGGTGGGGGCGCGAACAGTTCCGCTGATTCTGGATGCCGATGGGTTGAATGCGTTTGCCGGCCGCGCGCAAGACCTGAAAAATGGCAGCGGCCCGCTGGCCCTGACGCCGCATCCGGGAGAAATGGCGCGCCTGCTGAGCTGCGGGATTCCGGATGTGCAAGCGCAGCGGGTGGAGGTGGCGCGAAAATCCGCGGCGGATTGGAACGCGATTGTGATTCTGAAGGGGCAGCAAACCGTGGTCGCCGCGCCCGATGGGCAAGTGTTCATTAATTCCACGGGAAATCCGGGGATGGGCACGGGAGGCACCGGAGACGTGTTGACGGGAATGCTGGCCGGCCTCACCGCACAATTCGGCGTGAGTCCCTGGGTGCGCGTGCTTGCGTTCGGAGTTTATCTGCATGGCCTCGCGGGCGATGTCGCCTATGCGGACACAGGCGAGGCGCCGCTGATGGCTTCGGATTTAATTCTGGCGATTCCGCGCGCGTATCAACAATTTTATGCCGAGTGCGGCCTTGGGTAAGCGCGAATTCACGACACATTCATCGGATGAAACCATCGCCCGCGGCCGGGAAATTGGCGCAGGGTTGAAGCCTCCGCTGCTGATATTGCTCTCGGGCGATTTAGGGGCAGGGAAGACCACGCTGACCAAAGGAATTGCGGCGGGGGCGGGAGCGGCGCGCGAAGACGACGTCACCAGTCCTACCTTTACCTTGGTTCACAAATACGAAGGAACGACGCGCGTTTACCACGTGGACCTGTACCGCGTGGGCGACCAGCACGATCTGGAGACGCTGGGCCTGGAAGATATTTTCAGCGAGAAGGCGATCGTAATCGTGGAGTGGCCGGACCGGTTGCGATTGCGCAGCAATTGGCCGGTGTTGCGCATTGGGCTTGAGCATATTTCCGAGGACGTGCGCAGCATCGTGATCGAGGACGACGCTGAATCGCGGATCAAGAATTAGACTTCAGGGTTTCTGGTCAGGCTCTTTCGTTTCTTTTGGTTTTCCGATTACTTGTTGGGTTTGAACTGAGAAGAGCTGGAAGTCGGAGAAGGTGTGCTCGATGATGGTGCGGCGCTTGCCGTAATCGGTGTAGGCGACGGCGGATTTGGGCAGCCAGAGCTCGATGTGCCGAGAAGCGAAGTCCACAGGCGCGTAATCAATCGAAACTGTGTTCGCGCGCAACTCGATGATGGGCACTCCCTTCACCAGATTTGTTTCCAGGTGCATGATCTGGCCGGTGTCTGAGGCGATCCATGCGCGGCCCTTCAGGCTGACGGGGAAGACGTTCGCGGCCGTGCCCATGGAAAGCGTGCGGGGCTTCACGCCATCCACTTGGCGAAAGTAGACAACCCATGCCGGCAGATTATTCCACTGCGCCAAACCTTGGCAGCGCATTTCGTAGTCGCTTTGCATCCCCGGATAAAAAATCAGCGCCAGGACCGGGAGCCCCTTGTCCACGATCGTGCTGAGGCGCGCATTGTCGCTGCCCGCTAGCGGCGTGCGGGTTTCCTGGACCCTGAGCGGTCCGGGCGGTTCACCGAAATCAACGAGGTAATCGAAATTTTCGGTGATGTACATTTCAGACATGCCCAGCCTGTCGGTTTGCTCGAAACGCAAATGCTCTTGAGCGTCGAAGTTCTGCAGTAGATCCACCAACTCCGCGGCGCGGCGACCAGCTTGTCTGAGGACCTCGTGCAGCGAGCAGGGCGGTGTATTGGACAACCCGGGAACGGGATCGTCGACCTGCGGCGGATCCCAGTGTAATTCGGCTGGCTTGTTTTGTTTATCTTGAGTCGGCCCGGAGGGTTGTGCTTTCGCGGATGCCAATGTCGCAAACAGCGCAATCGCTGCCACGGCAGTACGTGCGCCAAATCGTGATGGGAAACGATTGCGGGTGGTCGCGCGGGAATGAGCGAGTGAAGGTGGAAGGTTCCCACTCATTTTGACGGTGCCGGAGGTTCAAGGCCCATGATCTGGAATCCGGCATCCACGTAGAGGACATTTCCGGTGACGCCGCGGCCCAGGTCGCTGCCCAGAAAAACGGCGGCGTCGGCGACTTCGGCGATGTCGGTGTTGCGACGCAGCGGGGAGTGTTCCTGCACGAAATCGAGAACCTTCGAGAAATCTTTAATGCCACGCGCGGAAATCGTTTTGATGGGACCGGCGGAAATCGCGTTGACGCGGATTTTGTTTGCGCCCAATTCGGCGGCGAGGTAACGGACTTCCGCTTCGAGAGCGGCTTTGGCGATGCCCATGACGTTGTAATTTTTTACGACGCGCGTGGAGCCCAAATAAGTGAGGGTCATGATTGCGCCGCCATTGATCATCAACGGAGAAAGGGCGCTGGAGACGGCGACCAGGGAATAGGCGCTGACGTCGAGCGCGAGTTTAAAGCCGTCGCGCGAAGTTTTCAGGAACGGCTGGTTCAAATCTTCGTGATTGGCGAATGCCAGGCAGTGGACCAGGACGTCAAGGGTGCGGCCCTGTTGTTTGAGGGATTCCGCGAGGCCGTCAATGTCGGGTTGCAGCTGGACGTCGCAGGGGAAAAAAGCTTTGGCGCCGAGTTCGTTGCCGAGTTCTTCGACGACGGGTTTGGCGCGCTCGTTCTGATAGGTGAGCAGGAGGGTGGCGCCTTCGCGGGCGAAGGCCTGGGCGATGGCGTAAGCGATACTCCATTTATTCCAAACGCCGAGAACCAGAGCGGTCTTACCTTCCAGTAATTTGGGCATGGTCCGGTATTTTACGCGAAAATGCGGATTCCAGTGTGGCGGAAGTCAAAAGATTTAACACCCAGAGGGCGGAGGGCGACGGAGAAAGGCGCAGGAGATCCCTCAGCGGGCTGCAGGCAAGACGCCGTCCTCTGCATGAGGATGCTCGTCGCATCTTCTGAGACAGAGGATAAGGAGAAAAAACGTGCATGGGCGCGGCTAGTGCGCGTTGATCCAGCGGAATATTTCGCGGAGCAGCTCGGCGATTACGGGCCAGAGGGCGGCGAAGATGGCGATGCCGACAGCAATGACGCGGGCAAAGGGCTTCGAGCCTGATCGCGCGACGCCTGGTTGCGCGGTTTCGCCGAGTTGCGCGGGCTGATGGCGCCGGCAAAATCCGTCGGCGACTGCGCGGCGATCGCAGCGTTGACCCTGCGGGCCGAAGTAGAGGCAGGGACCCTGATCGCTGGAAGTTTTTCGGATTGCGGATTCGACGCCGTAGCGAGCGATCGCGACGCCGTCGGAGGTTTGTGCGACGCCGGTTTCGGGCGCCGCGTTTGCGTCAGGGTCGAAGTTCACGTCCTGACTGCCGCGCGGAACCGGCGGGCTGGCTGAGAAACCATTAACGGTTAGGAACCGAGGCATTGCGCTAGGTATCCCCCCTCGATAAAGTGAAAGTTCGTGGTTTCGCTGCGCCCGAATGCCGGATACCCACATTGCGCCTTCGCCCGCCCATCCTGCCCGGATGAAGCTGGAGCCTTACTCCGCTGAAATTCAGCTGAGTAGCCTAACGCTGGGCGTTGACAACATCCATTATGACGTTTTTCTAAGCCCGCGGTTCGTGGATTTTACGCGGAAGTATCTGCTGGACCTGGTCCGGCAGAAAATCAACATCAGTTTATTTTATGGGAAAGACCGCAAGCAATCTGGCGCGCCCGAGCATGGCGCGTTCCGCAAGCTGCTGACCGAGGTGCTGCAAGCGTCGCTGACGCGAGCGAAGTTTCAGCAATCCATCGAGACGGACATATTGCACCAGCTGGCGCTGGTGAAACACTTGACCTCTGAAATCGCCAGCCAATTTTCCAGCATTGTCGTGGAATGCAAGGACTGGATTCGCGCGCGCGGTGAATTATTCGAACACAGCGAGCAGGCGCACGTGATGCGCGCGAAAATCGCGGAGATGCAGGCGGACAAGAAAAATACTTATCGCGAAGTGGGCGACACGCTGTGCCGCATCTGGCGGGAAGTGGAAGAGGGGGCGCTGTCGAAATCGCGGCGGGCGCTTTTTGGCGAGGATTTCCGCGAGACATATGAGCTGCTGCAGAACCGGTTCCTATTTGTCGAGAACGGAAACGACGATCATTTATTCTTGGAGCATTACGTCCTGCTGGCGAATTTCGTAAACGATCCTGACCGTTTTGAGATTTTCGACGGCATTCTGCTGGACTTCGTGCGCGATTTGATTTTGACCGGCGACGACGCGGACGAATTGAGCAAGGCGCGCAAGGTGCACGAGCGTTTGCTGGAGCAGGCGCGGCAAATGCGTTCGGAAATGGCGAGGATTGAAGAGGAGCTGGAAGAGGCAACCGGGCGCGCGGGAGAAGGCGACGGGCTTTTTCCATCCATTTTCAAGCGCAAGGGCGGAGCGAGCGCGGAATCACGCGCGGAGTTGGAGGCGCTGCGCAAGAAAGCCGGCGAAAGCGAGAAGGCTCTGGAAGAGGTGGGCCCGCAGATTGACGCGGCGAAGCAGCGCATGGACTTCCTGATCGAGGAATACCGCAGCCGGCTGGGCGATTATTTGAACGAGCCGCAGAATGCACGGCGGCTTTTCGATGCGCAGGCTCCCGCGGGAGAAGGCGAGGCTGACGCGGAAACGCGCGCGCAGTTGCTGGAAGAATGGATGCACCGGCTGGAGGAACGCGATCTGTTGTTTCACATGCTGGCAGGATACGAATTGCGGCGGATTTACGCGGATTATTGCCCGCCGATTCACTTGCAGGCGCTGAAGAAGGCGCTGGTGAATCGCGACGAAGCCAAGCGCGTGGAAGCGATTCTGGAGCAATTTCCGGCGCGCAAAATTTCGATGAAGAGGCTGGAGGATGCTTCGCGGGCGATCCGGCGACGCACGCACGAGGAGCAATTGTCCTTCACTTTGCAATTTGCCGAGGATTTCATGCGGCTGCGGCGTGATCGGCGGAATTATCAACACGTGGCGGCGTGGATGGAGCGGATTAGTTTGGTGCGTTCGGAGCGGGCGCGGGAGCTTTCGCGCGTGAACAAGAGTTTGTACGAATTTCTGCACGCAGACGAGGGAAGGCCTACCGACGATCCCGTCATCAATCACACGGTGATCAAGGCCGACGTGCGCGGCTCGACGGGGATCACCAAGGATTTGCTCGCGAAGGGGATGAATCCAGCGTCGCATTTCAGCATGAATTTGCACGAGCCGGTGAAACGGATGCTGGAGCGATTTGGCGCGGCGACGGTGTTTATCGAAGGCGACGCGATTATTCTGGCGATTTATGAGACCGAAGCGACGCGCGCTACTACGCGCGCGGTGGCGCGCGCATGCATTCTGGCGCGGGAGATTCTGGCGGTGAAGTCGGCGTACAACGCACGGACCAAGACGACGGAATTGCCGCCGCTGGAGATTGGCGTGGGCGTGGCGTTTCAGGACTCGGCGCCGTCGTTGTGGATGGACGGCGATTCCAAGATCATGATTTCGCGGGCGCTGAATCTGTCGGACCGGCTTTCGAGCTGCACGAAGATCACCAAGAGATTGTTCAAGGATAATCCTTCGCCATTTAATGTGTTCGTGCTGCAGCCGTTGATGGAGGATGCAGCCGAAGATGAGGGCGAGGAATTGCTGGTGCGTTATAACTTGAACGGGATCGAGTTGAACGAAGAGGGATTCCAAAAATTGAGCGCGGAGATTTCGATGTCGCCCATGGGCGGAAATTTTCCGATGCCCTGGGGAAAAGAGCGCGTGCAACTCTATTTTGGCGAAGTTCCCCTGGGAGAATCACTGGAACCGGTGGTGGTGCGCAAGGGATTTGTGCACCAGCTGCTGCCTGGCGCGAAAGTGGGAGCGCAGGGGCTGCGGCCGTACTACGAAGTTTGCACCGACGCAAAACTGCTGGACCTAGCCCGCAAGAAGTTCACCTCGGGCGCACCGCGAAGCTGAATCCGAACGAAAATTGCACGTGAGTCCTGCCGTAGGGCAGCTGCTTGGGCAATCCCGCCGTGACTGCCAGGTGTATACTGCCCGCAGGTGCTCGGTGCTGCAGGCTGGACTTGTCCAGCTTTGCGACGGGCCCAAGTGGCAGGAGCAACGATATGGCATGGTCACGATTTGAAAGTCCGGTCACTGCGCGTTGGACCAAGTTTCGAATCCAGTCTGCCGTCCGATTTCTAATTGGGTCGATGATTTCTGTGATTTTTTGCGTCGCCGTGGCTGTTTGCGCGCAGGCTCAAGACGCCCAGCCGAACAACGCCAATCAATCCTCGACGGCGACCACGCAAACTTCTGTAGCCAACACCAGCCCATCGCGCACGACCGAGAGCCACGTCAAGTCGGGCAACCAAAGTGTGGATAGACAAATTGTGGAAGCGCTTGGGCCCAACGGCCAGTACCAGCACAGTTCCGAAACCGAGAAGGAAACGGTCCAGGTAAATGCCACGACGACGCGCACAGTGGTGCGCACGTACAGCTGGGATGTGAATGGACAACGGAATCTGGAGCAGGTAAGGGAAGAAGAAGCACGAAGCTCGGCAAGCGGCGACGTCCACGTGATTCGCACGACCTCGAATTCGGATGGGAACGGAAATCTTCAGGTTGTGCAACGTGAGGTCGCGGACACAAGAAGGACAAGCCCAGACGTGCAGGAGACAAGAACGACGACTTACCTTCCCAACGGCAATGGCGATTTGACCCCGTCCTTGCAAACGCAAGAGTTGCAGAAGCGCACCGCTGACCACAGGGTCGAGGCAAAGAAAACATTACTGCAGCCGGATTCCAGCGGCAACTGGCAGGTGGCGGAGGTAAAAGAGAGCACGATCAAGGAAGGCAACAAGAATCGAACCAGTGAGGAGCATATTTCGCGCCCCGATTCAGATGGCGGACTTTCCGAAGTCTCACGCACCGTTGGACGGGAGACAGAAAACGCCGCCGGAGAAAAAAGCACTACGGTCGAGACATATTTTACGAATGCTCCCGGAGTAGCTGCGGACGGCAGCTTGCATCTGAACTGGCAAGTCACGACCGTGCAGAAAACGGATGCAGGTGGAAAAACAACCGAGCAGCAGCGCAAGCAGCCAAATCCGAATGACCCGAACGGCGATGCGCAAGTGACAGCAAAAACCAAATATACGGTCCGGTATGCCGCTACCGGCACCGAGGAAACTAAGACTATTCAGGAGCGCGACATCAACGGCGTCTTCAATGTGGTTTCCGTCGAGGCGCGCAAATCCGACCAGACTCCCGCGGCGCAGGCACAGACTGCACCCTCAGAAAAACCCAAATAGGTTCACACCCCCGATATGACAACCGGAAGCGGAGATCGATGTGCAGAATTGGATCCGTCCGCCGCTACGATGACCAGAGAACTGGGATTGCCACGGCCGTCAAGCAACGGCATTTTCTGAGCGTCTGTAATCGGAGGAAGGGTTCTTCGCAGAAAAACTGGACGGTTTCCCGGCAGTGCTCCCGGTGGCGAAGCGATCGGCTTAATGATGCAGGACGTGCATGATAACAACCAGAACACCGAGAACCAAAAGGAGCGCCAGCAACAACCGTTCGCCTAGTTCCTGCTTGAATGTGCTGCGATTCATGATGTCAGTGCTCCCGCGGTCACAATTCTACGACTGGGAATAACGAGGGCAGGTCTACTTAACCTACGCTCGCGCCGATGGTAAGTCAACCGGTGAACTTGTGCGGCTTGTGCGGCGCAAAGACCCTCATCCGGCGCGGGTTCGCAGCGACTCGCGAGTTTTCGACCGCGATGCAGAGGGCGGAAGCTTTTTGCCTAACGATTCAGCGGAACGAAATGGGATTGCTATTGCGAGATAACCATCTGGGAAGTGCTTCGCATCGTAAAACCCGAGGGCAGAAGCGGAAACAGAAACTGGAACGAATATTGCACCTGGACCTTGACGACGCAGCCGGGAGTGTTGGGCTGGCTCGCGCAAATCGCCAGGTTATTGGGCGGAGCGACCCAGGTTGTCGTGGTGGTCACTTTGGTCGGATCGAGCCCGATGCCCGTGGAAAGGTTCTGGACGTACGCGTTGACATCGGTGTCAGTGGCGGGACACCCGCCGGGCAAGCTCGGCAGGTTCTGTGGGCAGGTGTAGCCTCGGACGCTGGCCCAGCGAGTCGCTTCGCGAGCTGTATTGGACACGAAGTGATAGGTGTAGAGAGCGGTGCCGAAGCCAATTACGCCGAACATCATTAGCAGCAGCACTGAAATCATCACAGCGCTCTCTAGCAGGGTGGTGCCACGCTGGCGCGCTCGTGCCGGCTGAAGACGGCTACGCAAGTCCGTGCGGAAACGCGGGGCGGAATGCGGCCGCACTTTGACGACGGCGAGAGAAATTGGCGAGTGCAGCGTGCGTTTCATTGAGCGACCCGCATGAGTTCCGTGCTGTCGCAATCGATTGACTGCGGTATTCCCGGATATTTGAACAGCGAATTGAATTTTCCGGTAACGGTGACCTTCACATAGACCAGCGCGTGATTGGGAGAAGCGCAACCAGTGGCAGGGCACGCGCCGCCGATGCTGGAACCGGTACATCCGCACTCGTGCCTAACGGTTACTCTCAACTGGGACAGATTCTGGCCATCGTTTTCAGCGGCCGTGCGAATGCCTGCCGTGTCGGCGGCCGTCGCCAAATTTTGCGCGCCGTACTGGGCTCCAGCGCGGGCAGCGTCTGCGACCAGGATGCTGTAGTAGGCATATCGACCAATTTCGATTATTCCGACGGCCAAGAGCAGGAGCAAGGGAGTAACCAGGGCGACTTCCAGCAAGGCTTGGCCTGACTGCCTGGCGCGCCGTGTCGTTCGGCGTGTCGCAATTTTCACGGGCGATCCGGTTTCTGATTTCATCGCAAAGCTCATCCTCATTCCACCAAGACTGCGTTCTTGATGGGCGAGCCGTTGGGCAGCGAGGCGAAATTCGACGGAAAATTCACAGCAGATGGGCCCAAAGTGAGCGACTTCGCCACCGCAATTGTGTAGGCGGCCGCGCTGCCTGTAGCCGCAATCGTTAAGTCCGCCGACGGGAAGTAAAACGCGCCTTGGAACTGAGAGCCCGACGTGCCGTTAATCGTCGCCGCTGACGTGTTGCCGGGATCTTGATAGAACAGAATGCCCGCGTCGGCTCCTGTGGTCGGGGCGCTCAAGTTAACCGTTTGGCCGGCGTCCAGTGTCACGGTGCCTCCGGAGGCTCCGATATAAAACGTGACACCTGTGCCGCTGATGGTTCCGCTGGTCCCGCTGAAAGTCAGACCACCGCCCGTGATCGTGTAAATCCCGGGATTGAAGGTTACGTTCTGCGTGCCAGCGAGTGAGATGCCGCCGCAATAATTGCCGGGATTCAGGATCACCGGTGGCGATGTCGTTGCAGTTACGATGCCCGCACCGCCTGCCAGGCAACCTCCGGTCGCCGGTGGCTGAAGATAAGACAGCGGATCGGCGGCCGGGACGATGCCGGTTTTCGGCGTGGGGTGGTTGTCTCCACCGGCGGTTCCCACCGCGCCAATTTCGCGCGCCGTAGTGCTGCCGGTGGTTTGCAAATTGTAATTGGAAATAATGCCGCAGCTGGGAGCGCTGACGGCGCCGTTGTTGGTGATTCCCCCGGTACCGGTGCCGAGCGCATATACGCAGTTCTGAAAATTGCCGCTTAAATAAGCGACGGCGCGGGCGGTAACGGTGACGGAATTCACGCCGGCAATTTTTACGAAAAATGTGGGCTGGATTTTCGTAACCAGTACTTCGACGTAGCCGGCAAGGCCTGCATGTGGCCCGTCGTTCGGCGGACTATACACTGTCACGGTTACGTTATCGGTGCCGTCGGTGAAACCGTTCGAGGCAGAATCGGTAGTTGCGCCGGGGCAGCTTCCCGTCGAACAGCCGCTAAAGGGAATCTCGGCGGCGCCCGCGATGGCGGCGCTGTCTGCGGCGGATTGTTGCAGGCGCTTTTGGTAGCGCAAGAAACCCATGTCGATGCCTAAACCTGCCGCCAGGATGAACAAGGTGAGGCCCATGGCGGCGAGTACCAGCGCTTGCCCGGCCTGCTTGCGTCGCGTCATGGATGGACTTTCTGGCTTCATCGCTGCATTCGTCCTAAAAACTTCGGCACCACGGGTTTTGGTACTGTCGCGGGCCTTTCTAGAGAAACTTTAAGCGTCATCGGCAATTAAATATTGCAGACGCGCTACGACGAAAAGTCTCGGGCCTACAAGATCTTCCAGCGATGCTCGGAGCGGCGACGGCCAGCCGCGCTTCCGGACTTGAAGCAAGACCCTACGGCTGGCAGGGTGCGCTCCGCACGCTACGGTCTTTACCAGCTGTCGTAAAGTATGCACGCCGCGTACCAAAGCATTTCCTATCGCGAAAGCTGGAACTCAATGCTCACATCTTTTTCTGAATCAATCGGTTGGCCGTTCAGCAAGGCCGGTATAAAACGCCACTCGCGAACCGCGGCCAGCGCAGCGGGAACCAGGGGAGCCGGGCCGCTTAATTCTCGCGAACTGCGCACGTGGCCATCGGTGCCAACCTGGAGATGAACCATTACCGTGCCTTCGACGCGCTGCTCGCGCGCTTCGCGAGGATAAAGAGGCTCGACGCGGTAAAGCAGGTAGCAGTCGCTGCGACGTTCGGGAACGCGAAGGGCCGCCGGACTTGTCGCGGGTGTGCTGGCAGTCTGATTGTAATTAGCGGCAGCCTGCACGGACCACACCGGCAAGGATGGGACCGCAGTATTTTGCGCGTCATGTTTCACGGTTTCTGGCGATGGAGCAACCGCGGGCGGAAGGGCCGCCGCGATGGGATCGGCTTCGCCGATCGTCATGCGAGAGTCAGGATTATCGCCATTTTGCCTGTCGCGACTTTCTTTTTGCGACGCGCGCGAAACAATTTCAGAATCCATGGGCCGCGTACTAGAAACTGCCGACACGCTTGGAATTACCGCAGGGCCGGACGATGCGTCATGCGTTATAGGCGCTCCGGGCGTCGAGAGCGTCGGGGACGAAGCGCCGGAATCGTGCGGCTGCTCTTCAGCGTTTAATCTTTCAGGGTGATCGCGCAACAATCCGTGCGAGATCGCCATGCCCAGGAACAACAAAATCAACGCGACGCAGGCGCAGACAACTGCAATCGTTCCCCGCCTGCGGAATTGTTCCGAGAGGAACGGTTGCGATAGTGCGGTGCGAGCTGCCCGCGATTTTACGGGCGGGCGTTTGATATGCGAAACCGGTGTAGAGCGCACGGGCGGAGCAGCAGCCAGGATCTTCTCATCGCCGGCCCGCTGCTCGGGCGCCTGCGCAAAGGAAACCGAATCGTTCGCCGTACGCTCCGAGAACTCTGGCGAACGAGCGGAGCCACGCTGCAAGGCAAAATTGTCGCCGCCCGTCGAGGTTTTCAGGAAATCTTTGAAGGCATTCTGATTCGCAGCTGATTCCTCCGGATTTAAATCTCCAAATAGCGGGAACCATTCTTCCCAGTTGCGGTCCCGCCCTTCGTAGACTGGCGCGGGGGAAGCCTGCGTCGAGAAAACCTGTGCGGCCGGAACGTCAGTGGTTTTTTGGGAAGCGGAATGGTCCCGAGAGGGAGGTTCGGCAACTGCAGCCTCCGCCGAAATCCAATCCGCGATTTCCATGCGTGCGTCTTCGGTCAGGTCAAGAAATCGCAGACCCGCTTCGGTCTTCGTCTCGCTGAGCCAAGTTATTTCGGCAGTGGCGGCAATTCTTTTTCTGGATTTCGGCGGCTGAATGCGCAGGCTGACGCGAGTGAGGCCGATGAGCGGATTGAATGCCTGCAGGGCGAGGCCACTTTCGCTCAAGTCCAGCACCATACCACCGTTATCGGAGCCGACTTCCAGGTAGGCGAGAGAAAAGATTCGCTTCCGGGCGATGCGGCGGCGCTCGTCCGAGCGCGGGGCAGAAGTGGATGGAATGGAAGTCGGGGGAGTTTCGTCGGCCTTAACGATCGGCCCGGCGGATGCGGCAGGCGGAGGCTGAATACTCAGCTCCGCAGCCGGCAGTGCAAGGGTCGGAGCTGGCGGCGCTGCAGACGGCGGCAGTTCAATCGATCGAGATTCGACCGCCTCGGATAAGTTCTGCGATTCAATGAGCGAGCTGTCCGGCTGAACATTTGAGTCGCTGGCGGAGCTGCCGGTGCGCGCGTCCATCTTCTCGTTAGTCGAGATCGGATTCTTCGGGGAAACGTCCACCGAGTTCTTGCGCAGGATGGCGTCGGTGAGGCGCTCGATATAAGTGCTGCCCACGGCCCGGCGCGGAATGTCGCTGAGGGTTTTCTGAATTGGCGGAGCGTCCGGCACAGGAGAATTCTGAACTAAGAACCACCATTTTTGACGGCGAGGCGGTGCTTCGGCACGATGCGGTAATTCCGGCGATGGAGAGGCGGCGGCGGACGAAGCTTGCTCCAAAAATACAATTGGATCGGCGGGCCGCTGGTTTGGCCGGTTGGTGGGCGCGGGAATCGCTTCGCTATTTGCGTCCGGATTCTGCGCGGGAACGCCCACGGACTGTTCACGAAGAATGACGGCGGCTTGCAGATCAAGATTTCCGCTGGCGATTGGCGGGCTTGGCAATTCGCCCGGTATTTTTCGCGTTGGCGGCGCGTCCTGCGCAGGTGAATTCTCAAACGAGCGAGACAACTTTCTGCGTGCATCGGGCGCTTCGTTGGGAAAAAGTGCCGGCGAAACTGGCGCGGGTAGCGGAGCGGCGGAATCGCCGGTGGCGCGGGTTTCGCGAGCGCCTCCTTCGACGGAAATCCAGTTCGCGAGTTCTGCGCGGGTGTCGTCAGCGACTTCAAGGAATTGCAGACCTGCCTCTTTTTTCGATTCACTGAGCCAGGTGATTTCGGCGTGCAGGTCGAGCCGCTTGCGTGGCTTTGGCGGCTGGATGCGCACAGTGACGCGCGCAGGGCCTGCGAATGGAGCGACCGCCTGCAGCGCGAGCCCCGTTTCGCTCAAGTTGAGCAGAATGCCGCCATTGTCGGAATCAACGTCCACGTAGGCGAGCGAAGCGGGGCGCAGCCGTGGGACGCGACGCCGCTCTTGCGGGGGCCGACGTTCCTCAGAATTGAACGACGCTGATGACATGGTGTTCAAGACGCCGCGGCAGGACAACCGCGGCAGAACAATTTGCCGCGGAGAATGCCTTAAATGGCTCCGCGGATTCAATAGGAGCGTGTCGTGCTCTCGCGCCGCCTAAAAACACCGAGCCCGCGAAGGCCCAGGCAGCGCAACGGTGAAACCGCCAGCGCGCATGCTTACAGGATACGGCGCGGATTTTCGGCGGTATCCTCCCGAGTTATGTATAGCAAGAACAGGCCCAGTAGTTCTGGCCACTGAATTTCTTGTGAGTGCTTGTGAACAAATGAGATAGCGGAGCGCGCGAAAGTTTACTGGCCTGGCGGCGAGCTGCAGCGTCTCCGAATGAGGACGCATCGCGGGCCTGGCAATATCCACAAATGGACGAAATGCGGCTACAGTCTTTTTCTGAGGCGTCGAACCAGGCTCAAGGGCCGGTCTAGGGGTCGGAAATTGTACGGGCCATTGGCAAGCGCGGGTTGAAGCGAGTGATGAGGCGGCCGGTGACGCAGCCGACTTCCAGATGGCAGGAGAGTTGCACGAAACTGGCTAAGCCGGGGTCTGCGCAAAGTGCCCGGATTGAGAGCAAGGTTAGTAGCGGAGAAGACTGAAAATGCAAGAGATGGAACTTGGGACGCCTCAAGAAATCGAACACACCGGGATTGACCGGGCGCTGCTGGAAGACCTGGCGCTGAAGATTCTGTATCTGAACGGCGAGGTGTCGCTGGTCGGCTTGAGCGAACGGATGTGCCTGGGACTGGGTGTGATCGACGAGATTTTTAACTTCTTCCGCAAGGAACAGCTGTGTGAAGTGAAGGGCATGGTGGGAGGAAGCCACCGGATCGTGGCCACGGCGCAAGGAAAACTGCGCGCCGGCGAACTGCTCTCGCGGAACCAGTACGCCGGGCCGGCGCCGGTATCGCTGATGGATTATGGGACGCGCGTGCGCATGCAGAGCGTGCAGCAAACGCAGGTGCAGAGAGCGGACCTGGTGAGGGCATTCCACCCGCTGATCTTGGATGAGGACCTGATCTATCGTTTGGGCACTGCCGTGGTGTCTGGCACTTCGATTTTTTTGCACGGACCTGCCGGGACCGGGAAAACAAGCATCGCTAACAGTCTGCCAGCGATCTACAAAGATCAAGTGTGGATTCCGTATGCGGTGGAAGTTGACGGCCAAATCATTACGGTTTACGACCCTGGCGTGCACCGGCAGAGCGAGGAGCCGGGGCCGGAAGATTCCGACAGGAGATGGGTGCTGTGCCGTCGTCCGCGGGTGATTGCCGGAGGAGAGCTTTCCGCGGAAATGCTGGACTTGCAGTACAACCACGTCGGGCGGTACTACACGGGCCCGCTGCAGATGAAAGCGAATAATGGCGTGCTGATCATGGACGACTTCGGGCGGCAAAGAATGCGGCCGGCGGAGCTTTTTAGTCGTTGGATGACGCCGCTGGACCGGCGCGTGGATTTTCTGACCCTGCCGGGAGGCAAGAAGTTCGAAGTGCCGTTTGATTTATTTGTGGTTTTTGCGACGAACCTTGATCCCAGCGAGCTGGCGGACGAAGCCTTCCTGCGGCGAATTCCCAACAAGATCAGGACGGACTACGCGACTCCCGAACAGTTCATTGAGATCTTCCGAGTGGAATGCGCGACGCGGCTATTGGATAGCGAAGCGGGCGTGGCCGAGCACCTGGTAAAGGTAATAACGCAGGGAATGAAGCAGCCGCTCTCACACTGTTATGCGCGGGACCTGATCAACCAAATCTACTGGGCGGCCGCGTATTTGGGAGTGGAACCGCGGCTGACACGAAACACGCTGGAGCAAGCCTGCCGCAATTATTTTCTGCCCGCGGGGAAGAGCTAACGCCCCGTTTTCTCGGTCGGAACTTCCAGATAGCCGACGATTTCATCGCGGCTGATTCTGGTGGCCACCAGTTCCAGCGGCGGCGTGCCACGCGCTAGAACGAAAACAACGACTTCATCCAGAACGCGATTCTTGAGCTCGATGCATTTGCTGTCGACATACACGCAGACGGTGTAACGCTGCGCTTTCGGATCGGTGTTTTTCAATTGCAACTCGACGGGGCCGACGGATTGAAGGTCTGGGCCGCGACTGAGTTCAAACTGCAGGGCAGTGCGGCGGGTCTGCGCGAGGAGCTGATTTAATTGATCGCGCGTCTGGGCAATTTCACCCTGCTGCGAACCGACGGCTCCGACGACGTCCGCCAGACGATCCGATGTAGCTTTCCAGGCTTCGCGGTTGGCGTTATCGGTGTCAAGTGAAACGGCAGCCGGAGCGGGGCGAGTGGCTGGGGGCTGAGCGGCTGGGCTGGGAACTCGCTGCGGATTTAGCGCGCTCGCAGCAGAGATTTGATACGAAGGTTTAACGCGACGGTTTTCAGAAGGGAGGGACGCTTCGGTTCTGGACGGCGGGACCACCGATTCGGGCGCGCCGGTTTTGTGCCGCTTCTCCATTTGATCCATGCGTTCTTTGATATCCGCGAGCTGTTGTTGAATTTGCTGGAGGCTGTTGGATTCAGCGGACGCGCTGCCCTCACCGGCATAGGCGAGAAGTTTGTAACCGATGAAGGCAATGCCAATCACAGCGACCGCGAGAATTACTAGACCCAGGGCGCGAGGCTGCTGCGGCGCCGGTTGTTCAGTCGGTGCGACGAATACTTGCCGGTCAAAATCGATCCCTGACATGCTCGACTCCTTCAATCCCGTGGGAATTGGAAGTGATTCCTATTGCGCTGTGACGTGCGTGGGATATCGCGCCGTCAGCGGCAAAGCCACTTCACGCGTTTCGCGCGGAAGCAAATCCACCTGGCGGCGTGCGGAATCCAGCCGCTGCCCTCTCATTTCGATTTGATATTTTCCGGGAGCCACGACGATCTCCAGCGGACTATTGCCTACGAAAGCGCCATCCACAAACACTTGCGCTGTCGAAGGCGTGGAGCGCAGCAGCAGTTTGCAGGCGTTCTTACCCGCATGCTGTTCCAGCGCTTGGCGATTTAGAAGGTCTGAGGAAGGCCCCGGCGGAGCCGCGAGGTGCTGCGCTTTGGCCGGATCCTGGGCGGTGGTTTCTGGAGCCGACGCGTCTAGTTTCCTTTGCAAGGGGGCTGCGGCGGGGGCCGCCGAAGATTGCCCCGGGTTTTCCGCCGATGATTGAGGGCTCGCGGCGGCCGACAAGAGCGGAATCGCCAGGCATACTGGTAGCACGGACAGCAGAGACGCTGCGGGGCCGCGCCGAAATGCAAGAAAAGCGTTCATGGGCAGTGTGATGAGAGACTGGGCCTGATTCCAAGGGGTCCATGCAGAAGTAATACCAAACCCACTTCGAATTTACTTCGACCCGCCTGCAAGCCTCCTGGGTTCACAGTGCGAAGCATGCTTGCAGCGAGCGCGGGCGATATCTACCGCAGGCACAAGGGTTTGGTTACCAAAAGCTGGCGCGACGGACTGGGGAGCGTACACGAATGGTGACGGTCAGCTGGAAATTCGCAGCGGGATATCCGGCCAATGCGCATGCCCATGGAGGTTAGGCCATTGGTTCCAGAGTTGCTTTAGGTTGCGGTGGCCTCGCAGCACCGTAGATCGTTTGACCAAGCCCAAGTCCGAGACCACGCAGCAGCGCGTCAATGCGAGAAAACGAACGGTGGACCACTCAACATTCGCCTGGGCACAGAACTCTATCCTGAGGATTCCTCCCCCCTCAGCCGCATCGCGCTCGAGTGCGGGCGCCGCAGCCCTCATCATCCCCAGCTCAGGCGGCAAGCCGCTGCGATTGCTGATACCTCCGGCGAGCGCGTTTGCGGGAGTTTGGGAATCGCTTGCGCTGATTTTTTCGCGCCAGAACGCAGCGTCTTCGTTCCGAACGGTTTACCTGTTCCGGCACGGTAACGTAGGGCGCGCTCGAGCGCCGCGAAAGACGATGGGCGCTTCCTTCGCGTTGCATTGCGGCGCGCTGCTGCTGGTGATTTATGCTAGCCACGCGATTCCTTCCGATGCCTCAAGTCTGGTGAACGAAGCACCGACCTACGAGAAAATTTACTATCCGTTGCTGCCTGCCAGTTCCGCCAAGCCGCTGCCGCGAATCGCGCCTGCTGGTGCAGGAGCGCGTCCAGGCGACGGCGCAATCAAGGCATTGGCTCCGGCCCTTGGAAGCACTACGCGCCAAAACGGATTGAGCGCTGTCTCGAACCCCGCGCACCCCGATAATTTCAGGCAGACGATTTATCAGCGTTCATCGCCGCCTGAGCTGCGCATCGAGACCGAAATCAAATTGCCGAACGTGGTATTGAGCGCTCCGTCCGAACCTCCCAAGCCTTCTCTGAGCGCCGACAACGCGAGCCCCACTCGCGCGGCACACAAGGTGACCTCAGAGGAAGCGCCAACGCCGCTGGCGCAAGGCTCCGATTCACCGCTTGCGACTTTTCTGAAGCCATCCGTGACACAACCGCGTTTACCGATGCCGAGCGCTGGAGCAGCGAAACCTACTTTGCATAGCGCGGCAGGCGGGCACAGGGATTCGGGCAACGGAGAAGGGGCGAACATTCCGGACGGGACCGACTTGCTCGTGCTTGGCGTGGATCCTGCCGGGCCGGCGACGGCCGTGAGCATTCCTGCCGGAAACCGTTGGGGCAATTTTTCAATATCGCCGGCGGGAAAAGAGCCGGGCTCTGCCGGAGGGGTCAACTACGGAATCGAAGGTGGCGGACAGGGAGGAATCGGTGCGGGAGGAGACGGCAGCACCGGAGTAGGGCCCGGCGGCGGAGGCGGAGGAGGAGGGAATTCGGGGCCTGCGGGAGTAGTGAGCGTGAAAGGGGCGGAAGACGGAGGCGGGACGGGCGGGCAGCTGGAAAATGCATTCGCCTTAAGCATGGTGTATCCAGTGCCACCGACGTTCGCGGCGCGAAAGAATTCTCTGGTCGTTGCGGTGGGACCGATGGGCGGAGGCGGGTTGAACGCCTACGGAGCACTGCATTGTGGAAAGATTTACTCGATTTTTCTATCCATGCCGGGACAAAGCTGGGCGATGCAGTACTGCGTAAAAAGCAGCACCACAGGAAAATCCGCGGAGGACTCTCGCGGGACGGTCGTCCATCTGGAGCAAGGGCTGGTACCGCCCGATGTGGAAGCCAGGTTTGATTTTCGCCGGATTCCGGTTCCTCCCGAGAAGGCTTACAAAAAGATTGTGCTAAAGGGCACGCTGCGAGATGACGGGGTGGTGGAGAACCTGGAAGTCTTTCAAGGTGTTGTGCCGGAAATGGACGCAGCGGCACGCGCAGCGTTCGGGCGATGGAAATTCAAACCCGCGATGCGGGATGGCAAGCCCGTGCCTGTGGAAATCTTGATAGGGATTCCGATCGAGAATTCAAGCAAAGCTTTAAGTCGGTAGCACGAGTCGCATCCGAGCAGCGCCGCTCGAAGTGCACGTCGGATGACACACGTTGTTATGGCACCGGATCCTGCGGTCTTGCTTGAATTTAGGGATCAGGAAGAGGCGAGCGCACACGATTGTGTTCGTATAATTACCGAGCAATCGGGAAATAACATAGCAAAAGTATGCAGACGATTGGCATCTGGACTTCGATACCAGAGGTTTGCCGCGCTTGCGTCCTTGACTTCACCTTCGCGATCTGATTGACTACGACTAGCTTAGCCGGACGGAGTGGTTCTCGTGCGAAAAAAGCTCCGTTGGCACACCGCTTGCGGTTCGTTAAGCCCTTGCAGAATTGTTCTCTCGAAGTTGGCATTGGGGAGAGACCGATCCTGCAGCCCAACCATTTAAATCTCTGACGGCTCTTCCCGGAAGCCGCGACAATGGCGCCGGAGTTTGCTCAGCCAAGATGGCGCGCAAACCGGCACCTGGGGGCACGACCATTGATTCAAGAAACGGTACACGTGTGTTTTGTAAGCCAGGATGCGGGGCTGACTGGCGTAATTGCGCGCGCGCTCGGGAGTGCGTTCGAATATAACGTTTGCAGCGAATTCGAATTCAGCAATCTGAATGAATTGCGCGAGTGGTGCGATGTGGTGCTGCTCGATCTGCGAGCGTCCAGCACGCAGGGAGATTGCGAACTGGGTTTGCGGCTGATTGACTCCTGGTGCAGGATTCCCTCGCATCCTCCGGTCGTGGTGCTCTATGACGC
>DATNLN010000156.1:0-30648 GCA_035602855.1 Candidatus Acidiferrales bacterium | reverse complement strand
GCGTCCGGCAGCGCGGAATTGAATCGCGGCAATGAACACATGGATGTCGGCCAGTTCGAGCGGGTAGCCTTCCCCACCGGCGGCCAGATGACGAAGTCACAAGTGCTGGCTCCGCCTGAATTGGTGCAGCCGCTGAATTTGCAACCGATTACGGTGAATGATCCGAAGCACGATCCGGTGCACTTCGCTTGGAATTCCGTAGCGACGGCGAAGACCTATGATTTTCAGATCAGCACCACGGCGGCGTTCAACCACGTGGTGATGGACAAGAAAATTTCGAATGAGAGCGTGGAGATCACCGGGCTGGAACCGGGCGATTATTTCTGGCGCGTGCGCGCGATCGACGCCGACGGCAAAACCAGCGACGTGAGCGATCCGTTCAAGTTTATTCTGGTGGTGCATGGCAAAGAGCAGGAGATGCTGCTGGAAGTCGATTCCACCGAGCTGAATGGCAACGTGGTGGAAGTGATTGGCAGGACCGAACCGGGGGCGGCGCTGATTATCAATGGCGAGCAAGTGGCAAGCATCCAGCCGGACGGGCATTTCCGGCATTTTCTGCCGGCGATGACCAAAGGCAGCCACGAAATTATTCTGACCGGGCAGAACCGGCGCGGCGGAACTTCAACAAAACGGGTGGAAGTGGTAATCCCTTAAGCAGAGGGCCTGTAACGAGAGCAGGGGCAGCTCGAAACGAAGGCCGGCAAAATAACTGGTCGCCGCAATGGCGCTCAAGTGGATTCTGGGGGAAGCAAGACGTGACGAAAAGCACCTACAGCATGCGGTCGGTCTTCAGTCTGTTTTCATCGGACCTGGCGATCGATCTGGGCACGGCGAATACGCTGGTGTTCGCACGGGGGAAAGGCATCGTGGTAAACGAGCCTTCGATCGTGGCGATTAATAAGAACAGCGGTGAGGTGGTGGCGGTGGGGCGCGAAGCGAAGGAAATGCTGGGCCGCACGCCAGGGAACGTGGTGGCCATCAAGCCGATGAAGGACGGGGTGATCGCCGACTTCAAGGTGACGGAAAAGATGCTCACCTATTTCATTCAGAAGGCGCACAACCGGCGCGTGCTGGTGCATCCGCGGATTGTGATTGGGGTGCCGAGCGAAATCACGCCGGTCGAAAAGCGCGCGGTGCAGGATTCTGCCTACCGAGCGCGCGCCAGCGAAGTGTATCTGGTGGAGCAGGCGATGGCCGCGGCGATTGGCGCGGGGCTGCCCATCGAAGAGCCTTCGGGAAATATGGTGGTGGATATCGGCGGCGGGACTACGGACATTGCGGTGATTTCGATGAGCGGTATCGTGTATTCGCGGTCGGTGCGCGTGGCCGGTAATGAAATGGACGAAGCCGTGATGCACTACCTGAAGCGGAAATACAATTTGCTGGTGGGCGAACGCACCGCGGAGCAGATCAAGATCGAGATTGGATCGGCCTACCCGCTGGAAAAGCCGCTCACGCTGGAAGTGAAGGGACGGAACCTGATTGAAGGCGTGCCACGAACCGTGACGATTGATGACAGCGAAATTCGCGAAGCGCTTTCGGAGTGCATTTCGACGATCTTGAATGCGATTCGCGTGGCGCTGGAACGGACGCCGCCGGAACTTTCCGCCGATATTAGTGATCGCGGGATTGTGCTGACCGGTGGCGGAGCATTGATCAAGAATTTGGATAAGCGCATACGCGAGGAGACTGGTCTGCCGGTTTCGATTGCGGATGATCCGCTGGCGTCTGTCGTATTGGGAACCGGGAAGATGCTGAGCGATTTCCGGTTGTTGCGGCTTGTTTCGATTGATTGAAGCGGGGCGCGGCTTTAGAGCAACCGCAAAGACGCGCGTCCCGCTGCGCGGAACGGCCGCTACCAGGTCAACGGCCACAGCGGAGTGCGGAAGTTTTTTTGCACGAACTGCGTAGTTATTGACATATGGCGTAGAAACCATGATCGATACCTATTCCCGGCATCGGCCGCTCGCATTGCTCGCCATCGTGGTGGTGGCGCAGGTGATGCTGCTGGCGTTTCAGATTAAGGGCGAGCACGACGTGCGGCTGATCCGCTATTGGGCGGTGGCGCTGGTGACGCCGCTCGAGCGCGCCGGGACTTGGAGTTTTTCCAAAGTGGGTGGGGCCTGGGACGGGTATGTGGGACTGCGCAACGCGCGCGCGGAGAACGAGCGCATGCACAGCGAACTGGACCAGCTGCGCTTGCGCAATCGCGAGCTGGAGAGCCAGGCAGCGGAAACGCAACGGCTGAGCACGGTGCTGAATTTCCGCAACGCTCATGCCGAAGCATCCATGCTCGCCGCGCAGGTGATAGGGTCGAGCGCGGATCCCACTTCGCACACGCTTTTTATCAACCGCGGGGAGCGCGATCGTTTGCGCATCAACATGGGCGTGGTGACGCCGGACGGAATCGTGGGCAAGATCGTGGAAGTGCTGCCGAACACGGCGCAGGTGCTGCTGATTAATGATAAGGACAGCGGAGTCGGAGCGCTGTTCAGCGCCTCACGCACGCACGGAGTGGTGCGAGGCAGCGGAGATCCCGAGCCGCGCATGGAATACGTGGTGAACGACGAGAAAGTGCAGGCGGGAGACGCGATCGTGACTTCCGGTGAGGATCGGATTTTCCCGAAGGACTTTCCGATCGGGACGGTCGAGAGCGCCCGGCCGGCAAATCCGTTCCAAGTGATTCGCGTGCAGCCCAGCGCGCGGCTGGACCGTCTGGAAGAAGTGCTGGTGCTGCTGACGCAGCAGGAAGTGGTGTTCAAGAAGCCGGAAACTCCTGCGGCCGCGGCGGCGGCCGGCGAGCCTGCCTCTGGCGCGAAAACGGCGACGGCGAATTCTTCTGCTGCTCCGCAATGAGATGGGCTACATGCTAAATGTCGGCGAGCGTTCAGACCCCAATGTGGAAGTACACAAATTCTTCAGCGGCGCGGTTCTGGCCGTGTGCTTGCTGGCACTGGTGTTCCAGGCGTTTTTGCACAAGTACGGGCGCTGGTCGGAACTGATCGATCTGCCGCTGCTGGTGACAATTTATTTTGGGGTGAGCCGCAGAAATCCAGTGACAGGATTATTTCTAGGGGGCACGATCGGGATTCTGCAGGACGCGCTAAGCCATGACAATCCGATCGGCATGTACGGAATCGCAAAAACCATTATTGGGTATCTGGCGTCTTCGATTGGCGGGCGGATTGATACCGAACATCCGCTGAGCCGTTTTGCGCTGGTTTTTTTCTTCTTTCATTTTCACCAGATCATCCTGGCAATCACGCAGCGGGTGCTGCTCAATCATTCGGCGCCGCTGTTTACGCTGCGACTGTTCCTCGATTCACTGGTGACTTCTGCGTTTGCAGTGCCGCTTTTTGCGTTGCTGGACCGCTTGCGCAGACCTTCCTGACCGATTCCGCTGTTCTTTCCTAGCGCTGATGCTTAGGGAACGATGGTGAGTTGTTGCGTTTGTTGCGGCCGGCCTACCGTGGCAGCGGTGACGATTAGCGTGGCGTTCGATGAGGGCTTGCGCACTTCCAGGTCGGGGATGATGGCCTGGGTCTGGCGCGCAGGGATGCGAAAGTATGGAGGCAGGCTATTTAACACGCCTGGGGGCGTGGTTTCCAGTTTTACCCAGCTGCCTGACGCGGGCGCCGGTGCATCAAGCGTAAGCATCAGATCAACCGTGTCATGGCCTCTTACGGTGTCGACGGGCTTGCCATTTTTGGTGAACTCGGCTTGATTCAGCGGAATGCGCGCGTAGATGTTGACGATATTGCGCTTGACGTAAGCGCGGTCGCCCGGCGGGTCGCCCAGGCAGTGGAGGAGCAGCTTGGTGACGACGATTTGCGGGCCGGGTTCGGCGGCTAGGTGAGTGTCGTCCCAAAAAAGATAATCGCCGGTCAGGATGACGGGAATTTTGCTGTAAGACATTTTCGTTTCGCTATTGGTATCGGGTTTGTGTTCGCCGCTGCCGTCGTTCCAGTCAATGGTGGGGACGAAATTATCGGCCTGGGAGCAGGGGTTGGTGATGAGGCCAATGGGGGAGTGGAACTGCACGGCGCGATAGGAAATTCCCGCCTCGAAGTCTGTTACGGTGAGGACCATGTAATCCGAACCGGCGCGAACGGTTCGCAAATGTCTCGGCAAAAATATCGATATGACAGCAGCCGCCAGTAGTAGCGCCGCCGCAACCGAAAGGCTGTATTTCATTGGCGTGGATTCTACCGTAAAGCGATATGCAGGTGGCCGGAATTCAGACGGGCCCAATGGCTCGGCACCTGATGCAGCCATCCGCGAAATCGCCAATCGCCCCATACAAACGGAACGCAAAAGCGAAACCCCTCCGCATGGCCAGTTGACCGAATGGACATGCGCAACTTGCGGGGGCTGCGGCGCGGGTGGTAGCGTAGTTAGCACTTCGAATTGTATGCGGATTCGAAGGGTGTGAGCGCATCTGGGCCGAGCAGGACCCCGCGCGGGAGCAGGAACTTCCTTGCCATCATGGAACGTTAACGACCAGAAAATACCCCAAGCCCGGCTTGCGCTGGTTTCCTACCTTTCGGTAATTTTCGTCGTGCTGCTGATGATCGGTTTCTGGAAGCTGCAAGTGGTGCAGTCCGGGCATTTTGCGGATTTGGCGGACCGCAACCGCACGCGCTCGATTCCCATCATTGCGCCGCGCGGGCCGATGCTGGATCGCGAAGGGCGCGTGCTGGTGGACAGCTATCCTTCGTTCAGCATTTTGCTCTTGCGCGATGATCCCAAATCGCTGGGCAAAAGCCTGCCGCAGATCGAAGAGGGGCTGGGGATCAGCCACGAAGATCTGCAACAAGCGCTGGACATCGCCAAGAACGAGCCGAAATTTCAGCCCGTGGTTATCAAGCCGGCGGCGACGCAGGCGGACATCGCGTTCGTCGAATCGCACCGCGCGGATTTGCCGCTGCTGGAATTGATGATGGTGCAGCGGCGGCGTTACCAGCACGATGAAATGCTGGCGAATGCCATCGGCTACGTGGGTGAAGTTTCCGCGCAACAATTGGAGGATAGCGACGGGCACTACCGCCCCGGCGACATTGTCGGAAAGGCGGGCCTGGAGCGGGAATACAACGACCAGCTCGAGGGCACCGACGGAATGCGGCGCGTGGTGGTGAATAGCGTCGGCAAAGTGGTGCGCACGCTGGAAGACGTGGAGTCGATCCCCGGCAAACCAATTCAACTTACGATTGATTACGACTTACAAGCCGTCGCCGAAGCGGACATGGCTGACAAAGAGGGCGCGGTGGTGGCCATGGATGCGCATACGGGCGAAATCCTGGCCATGGTAAGCAAGCCGACATTCAATCCGAACGATTTTGCAGTGCGCATTCCGCAGGACGAATGGGCGAAGCTGAATACGGACAAGCACACGCCCTTGCTGAATCGCGCGATTCAGGCGCAACTGGCGCCGGGCTCCGTTTTCAAGATTGTGATGGCTACGGCGATGGTGGATTCGAAACTCATTCCCGAATCCTTCAGTGTGTACTGTCCGGGGCACGCGAATTTCTACGGCCGCGAATTTCACTGCTGGCGCCCGCAGGGCCACGGCGAAGTGGAACTGCACAAAGCCATCGTGGATTCCTGCGACATCTTCTTCTACAACGTCGGCAAGATGCTCGGCATCGACAAGATTTCTTACTACGGATCCGGCCTCGGCCTGGGCAAGCGCACGGGCGTCGATCTGCCGAGCGAAGAGCCGGGCCTGATGCCGTCGGAAGAATGGGTGGAGCGCGTCTACCACCACAAATGGTACGCCGGCGAGACGATCTCGGTCGCGATCGGCCAGGGCGCCGTCACCGTGACGCCGATTCAACTGGCGCGCATGGCGGCTGCGGTGGCCAGTGGCGGCACGCTGGTGCAGCCACACTTCTTGAAGGGTTACGCGAATGCGAAGATCGAACATTTTCCACTGTCGGATGAAGCCGTTGACAAGGTTACGCAAGGGCTGTTCGGTGTAGTGAACGAAGGCGGCGGCACCGCCTACCACTTGCGGCTGCAGAATATTGACCTTTGCGGTAAGTCGGGAACCGCACAGTTGATGAGCTATGACGCCGCAAATCGCCTGGGCACGAAAAAGATGGATGGGTGGTTTGTGGGGTTCGCGCCACGGCGCAATCCGGATATTGTGGTTGCGGCGATCGTGCAGGACACGATGGAACATGGCGGCGAGGCCGCGGGGCCGGTGGTGCGCGACGTGGTGAAATTGTATTACGACAAGAAAGCAGCGCACATCCAGCAGCAGGCTGGCGGCGCTACGCCCGCACAACCGAACGGAAATCATCCGCTGGTGGCGACGGTCGGAGCCGAGCACCCATGAAAGACCGGCCGCGCGTACAGGATTTCGATTGGACTTTGCTGGCGATCGTGGCGACGATCTGTGGCCTGGGCGTGATGGAAATCTATTCGTCCACGCACGCCAGCGCGATGGCCGGAATGCAATGGAAGCAGCTGACCTGGCTCGGCATCGGCATCGTAGGGATGTTCATCATTTCGCGGATTGATTACCACACGCTGCTGGACCAGGCGCCGATTCTTTACATCTGCGGAGTGGCGGGGCTGCTGGTAGTGATGGTGATCGGCTCAACGCACCTCGGCGCCAAGCGCTGGATCTCGATGGGCGGTATTTTCAATTTGCAAGTGTCAGAGCTGATGAAGTTGATTATAATCATTGTACTGGCACGCTTCTTCAGCGAAGTGCGCACGGACCGCCTGACGTCGGCGGATCTGCTGAAGGTCGGGGCATTAACGATTGTTCCGGCGGTACTGATTTTGAAGCAGCCAGACCTAGGAACGGCGATGGTGCTGCTTCCCGTGGCGATTGTGGGAGCCTTTATCGCCGGAATTGAATGGCGGCATTGGGCCATCGGAGTGGTGCTGGTGGCGTTGCTGATTCCGGTGGGCTGGAACATGCGGCATCACCTGAAGCCGTATCAGCAGCAGCGCATTGAAACGTTCTTGCATCCGGAAGAAGATCAGCGCGGCGCCGGATATCAGATATTGCAGTCGGAAATTGCGGTGGGTTCGGGTGGTTTTTGGGGCAAGGGTTTCGGCAAAGGCAGCCAGAACCAGCTGGGCTTTGTGCCCGTCCGGTATTCGGATTTCATCCTGGCGGCGCTGGCCGAGGAACAGGGCTTCATCGGAGTTTGCGTGGTTTTATTGTTGTACCTGGGTCTGATTCTGCGGCTGGTGGATAATGCGCAGAAGGCCAAAGATCGTGCGGGGATGTATGTAGTGATGGGAGTCACGGCAATTTTGGGCTTCCACGTTCTGGTTAACGCCTCAATGGTGATAGGCTACATGCCAGTAACGGGCATACCGTTGCCGTTGATGAGTTACGGCGGTTCTTCGACCGCGTTTGTTTTTCTGGCATTGGGTCTGGTGATGAACGTCCGCATGCGGCGGTTCGTCAATTAAGACCCGGCCACGATGAAGTGCAAAGAAATCAGAAGTGTTTGTACCCGAGCCGCGGAAAATCCGCCGGCCGGTAAATTAAATTTTGAGTAAGGTAAGCATCGGGTGAGGAAAGCATTCATGCAACAACAGCAATCTTTCCTGAGCGGCCCGCAGTGGCCAGCGCAAGGCATGACCTTGCCCCACTCCGGTCGAGCGCGAGCAAGCGCGCGCGCCGCCGCGGTCCGGTGCTCCACTAGGAGTATTCATGTCGAAGGAAATGGTTATTTCGGCGAACCCCCACGAGACACGGGTCGCCATTCTGGAAGAAGGACAGCTTTGTGAGTATTACGTCGAGCGGGAAAAAGAGTTTGCGTTAGTAGGAAGCATCTACAAAGGCAAAGTAACGCGCGTGCTGCCAGGCATGCAGTCTGCCTTCGTCGAAATAGGCCTCGATAGCGACGCCTTCCTGTACGTCAGCGACTTCATGGAAGAAATTGAGGAGCTGGATCACGTCGTCACGACCGTCGAAGATAAAGCCCAGAAGATGGAAGAGCAGGGCGGGCAGGTTTTCCCTGCGAATACCGGGACGGCGCCGATCATCGAGCCGATTGATGTGGAATCGCCTCGCGTGAGTGCTGCTGCGGCTCCCGGTGTCGCTGCCGGACTGGAACCGCTCCCCGGTGAATCGATTTCGGCCCTGCGTGGGCCGTCGGCGCCGGGAACATTTTCGCCGGCAGTTTCTCGTCCATCGGGCGGCGGCCATGGTTCCGATCGCGGACGATTTGAGAATCGTTCGCGGGGCGGGCGGCCGGGCGGAGATCGCAGTGGACGTTTTGGCCGACGCGGCGGTAGTAGCGGCGGACGCGGACGCAGCGGTGGCGGCGGCAGGCCGGGCGGAGATCGCGGTGGGCGTTTCGGGCGCGAACTTCCCTCTTCGAAGTATGCATCGTCGCGAGCGCCTGAGGACCATGCGAGCGAACCGGGCGCGCCGGAAGGACACATCTCGACGCTGCTGCCGGGCGAGTCACTGGCGAAGTTCAGGGAGAGAGGGCCGTCGGATATTCCGGCATCGACTGCGCAGACGCACTTACAGGATGTTGCAACGGCGCCGAGCGATATGCCTGCTTTCGAGCCGCATGAATCTCCCGCCCATGAATCAGAGGCGCACGGGAACGTGCAGGAAGATGTAAGCGAAGATGCCCGCGAAGGAATGCATGATTCGGCAGCGCCTTCGCGTTCGGAGGAACAGCCGGCGGAATCCCGTCGTGGTCCGGCTGCGCGCGAGTCATCCGGCAGAGGATCGTTCCCGGCGCGGGAGAGTTTTCCGCGGCGTAATGAGGGATTCCGGGCGCCGTCATCGAGCGGTCTGGAGCCGTTGCCGGGCGAGACGCTTTCGAAGTGGAAGGCGCATACGCATCTCCCTCCGGAACCTTTGGCCGCTGAGCCACAGGCTTCCGAACCGCAGACACACCAGCCGCAGGACAACTCGCCCGTGCCTGACGCGGTTCGCTTCGCGCCACTTTCTCCGCTGATGCCTGCGGGACCGGAAGTCGATTCCTTGCCTACACCCGATGCGCATGTGGAGGAGCCGGGGGTGCCGAATTCGCGTGATTGGAATCAGGTGGAAGCGCTGAGCCCGAATTTCGAATTGAGTGATGCTCCGGAAGTTCACGAGCATCAGGAAGGTGGGCATCACGACGAGCATCCTCACGTGGATTTGACCGAAGAGGAAGCCGCGGCGCTGGCTGAGCATATTGCGGACGCTCAAGATGATGACGCCGCGCGGGATGCGCAAAATCGCGTGTTCGCGGCGGCGGACGCGGCTGCGGATGCCGGCGTGCATGAGGATCACAGCGAACACGGCGATCACCACGAGCACGAGACCGAAGAACACCTGGATGAAGAACACGCGGAGGATGCCGAAGAAGCGGAGCTCGAGCAGGAAGAGGCCGCGGCGGAAGAAGAGGGCATGATCGCACCTCCCGAACCCGAATCAGAGCACGAGCATGCGGATGGCCCAGAATCCATCGCGGCGCAGGGTGAGAATGGCGGCGCGAATTCAGCGGAAGGTTCGCAACCGCCGGCGCAGCAGCCATCCCAGGCGCGTGTGCGTGGCGATTTCCGTTCGCGCATGCAGAATCCCGCGCGTCGTGGCGGGCGCGATCGTGGTGGCCGGCGCGATGACAGAGGGCGTCGTCCGCAGCACGGGCATAGCGGCGGACACAGCCATGGCCGGCCGCAGCAACCGCGACGCACGCAACTGATCGCGGACATGCTGAAGCAGGGCCAGGAAATTATCGTGCAGATCGCCAAAGAGCCGCTGGGCAAGAAGGGCGCGCGCATCACCAGCCACGTGGCGCTGCCCGGGCGCTTCTTGGTTTATATGCCGACCCTGGATCACACCGGCGTATCGCGCAAGATCGCTTCGGCGGAAGAGCGGGCGCGGTTGCGGCACCTGGTGACCGACGCGAAGGGATCTTCGGGCGGCGGGTTCATTGTGCGCACGGCGGCGGCCAGCGCGGCGCCGGACGAAGTCCGCGCGGACGTGGAATTCTTGACGCGCACCTGGTCTGAAATCAAGGCGCGCTCCGAACAGCGCAAGGCGCCTTCCTTGCTGCATCGCGATTTGAATCTGGTGGAACGCATTCTGCGCGATTACATCACGCCGGATTTCGGCGCCATCTGGGTGGACACCGAAGAGGAATACACCAAGGTAGTAGACTTCATGAGCCGCTTCCAACCGCAGCTAGTGGGGCGCGTGAAGTTGTATACCAAGGAAACGCCGGTCTTCGAAGAGTTCGGCATCCAGCAGGAGATTGACAAGGGGCTGCGGCCCAAAGTTTGGCTGAAGTCCGGCGGGTACATCGTGATCAACCACACCGAGGCGCTGGTGGCGATTGACGTGAACACCGGGAAGTTTGTCGGCAAGGGCTCGAACCGCCTGGAAGACACGATCGTGCGCACGAACCTGGAAGCCTGCAAGGAAATCGTGCGCCAGATGCGGCTGCGGGATTTGGGCGGCATCATCATCATCGACTTCATTGACATGGAAGAGCGCCGCAACCGCGAGAAGGTGATGGCGGTGCTGGAAGACGCTTTGCGTGCGGACCGCGCGCCGTCGAAGGTGTTGCGCTTCAACGAATTTGGCCTGGTGGCGATCACGCGCAAGCGCACCAAACAGGCTTTGGAACGGACCTTGTGCCAGCCTTGCCCCTATTGCACTGGATCTGGCATGGTGAAGTCCATTCCGACCTTGTGCTACGAAATTCAGACGGAAGCGCGAAAGATGGCGCCGGAGGTGGGTTCCGGCAGCATTACTTTGCGCGTCCATCCGGAAATTTCGAAGGCGCTCAAGACGCGGGAGTCGTCGCTCATCGAGGAACTGGAGCGCTGGACGAAGAAGAGCATTATCATTCAGGCCGATCCTACGCTGCATTGGGAGCAGTACGACATCTACTGAACGGGCTGACGGCATAAGCCTCAACGACCCGTGACGTATTTGTCCATCTTCAATCGGATTTTGCCTTGCGAGTCGTGCGGAATCAAAAAGAAGCTGAGGTCAAGAATCAAGTGGGCTTCAAAAACCGAGCCCCATCCGACCTAGTCGGTTGGGGGCTTTTTTGTTTTTGGACAAGCCATGGGAGCTAGGACAATCAGCTCCTGAACTTGAAGGTGAGAACCGCAAGCTTCGAGCGCAGCTGCGTTCGATCCCCCTGGCCTAAAAATCGCCTACGAAAATGCCCGTGTGGCGTTTTTGTCGTTTCCTCGGTTTGATTTTTCTGTAAGCTGCAACTGTTTCGCCTGCTGGGATTTTTTGCCGCCTAAATCACCCGTCGCGAGTTTGTTAGACACTGTAGCGTTGCTCCTGGAAGGGATCACCATACATGTTGTAGCCGTTTTCCTCCCAGAAGCCGGGCGCGTCCTGCGCCATGAATTCCAGGCCGCGCACCCATTTAACGCTTTTCCAGGCGTAGAGGTGCGGCACTACCAGACGCGCGGGGTAGCCATGCTCGGCGGGCAGTGGTTCGCCATTGTGCTTCAGCGCGAAAAGGGTGGTAGGACGCAGCAGGTCGGCGAGCGGGACGTTCGAGGTGTAGCCTTGCTCGGCTTCGACCATCACGAATTTCGCGGCGGGCTTCAGCGAAATCAGCCGCAGCACTTCTGTGAATGCGACGCCTTCCCAGCGCACGTCGAAGCGGCTCCAGCGCGTGACGCAATGCATATCGGCGGTGACCGCCGTCATCGGCAGATGCGAGAATTCTTCCCACGTGAGGCGCAGAGGCCGCTCGACGAATCCAGTTACACGAAAGTCCCACGTACTCGGATCGAAACGTGGCACGGTGCCTTCGTGCAGCACGGGCCATTTGAGCGTGAGCGATTGCCCGGGCGGCAAGCGGCCCGCTTCGCGCATGGCGCGTTCCTGGCGTTTTCTTTCGGTGTCTGCTCCAAAGACCATTGTGCCATTTCCTGTACCAGCGAAGTTCTCCAAGCATTGTATCTCCGTTCCTGCACGCACCAGAAGGGCGTGTGTGAGAGCTCGCAATTCGACCCCTGCCGGCTGAACAGTTTGCGGAAAAACGTGCGGCGGCGGTCCCACCGACTCGCTCCGCGCTGGTTCGCGGCGGATTTCGCTGTGCTATTATGGCGATTCGGAAACAATTCCACGCTGCATGGAGGGGTTTTCTTGGCTGCGCGCATTCTGAATGGCAATGCAATCCGCGATCAGATTTATGGCGAGCTGGCGGGCGAAATCGCTGCGCTGGCGGCTGCGGGAATTCGGCCAGGGCTGGCGGCGGTGCTGGTGGGCGACAATCCCGCTTCAAAAGTTTACGTGAGGAGCAAAATCGCGGCTTGCGAGAAGCTGGGCTTGGCGAGCATCGAGGTTACGCCGCCGGCGACGATTTCGACGCCGGAGCTACTGGCGATGGTGGAAGATTTGAATCGCCGCGATGACGTGGATGGCATTCTGGTGCAGCTTCCGCTGCCGCCGCAGGTGGACGCGAAGAAAATTCTCGATGCGGTGGATCCGGCGAAAGATGTGGACGGGTTCCATCCGATCAACGTGGGGCACTTGGTGGCGGGGCGGCCCACGCTGGTGGCCTGCACGCCGTCTGGCGTGATGGAAATTTTCCGCCGCAGCGCGATTCCGCTGGAAGGCGCGAACGCGGTGGTGCTGGGGCGCAGCGACATTGTGGGCAAGCCGATGGCGCTATTGCTGATGCACGCCAACGCCACGGTGACGATTTGCCATTCGAAGACACGCGATTTGCCGGAAGTGATACGCCGCGCGGATATCGTGGTGGCGGCGCTGGGCCGGGCGGGAATGGTAAAGCCGGATTTTGTGCGTCCGGGGGCGACGGTGATTGATGTGGGCATCAATCGCATCAGCGATACGGCGCAGGCGGAAAATTTCTTCGCGCGTTTTCCGGAGCGGCTGGCAGCCTTCCGCGAAAAAGGCACCGCGCTTGTTGGCGACGTGCATCCGGATGTCGCAAGCGTTGCCGGTGCGATCACTCCTGTCCCGGGCGGAGTCGGGCCGCTGACCATCGCCATGCTGATGAGCAATACCATCAAAGCCGCGCGCGTGCGGCGCGGATCTCGTGCTGCGGCAAACGCTCCGGCAGCCGCGGCCGTGCCACGCTGATGTTGCGCGTCGGACTCACTGGCGGAATCGCTTCCGGCAAATCCACCGTGGCGGCGATGCTGCGCGAACAGGATTGTCTGGTGCTGGATGCGGACACGCTGGGCCACGAGCTGCTGGAGCAAGGGCAGGACGCTTTCAACGAAGTGGTGCGCGAATACGGCAAGCAAGTGCTGGACAATTACGGCAACGTCGACCGCAGCAAACTGGGACAAATTATTTTTGCAGATCCGCAGAAGCGCGCGCGCTTGAATCAGATTTTGCATCCGAGGATTCTGGAGGTGCTGCGCAGATGGTTTGCGGCGCTGGCGCAGGAGGGCGGGCCGGAGTTTGCCGTGGTGGAAGCGGCACTGATCATGGAGGCGGGTTATAACAAGGAACTCGACCAGGTGATCGTGTGCTGGTGCCCTGCGCAACAGCAATTGCAGCGCCTCGTGGAGCGCGGGCTGACGGCGGAACAGGCGCAGCTGCGCATCGCGGCGCAAATGCCGATGGAAGAAAAGCGGCGTTTTGGCGATGAAACGATTGATTGTTCGGGATCGCTCGCAGAAACGGAGCGCCAGGTGATCGAGGTTGTGAAACGATTGCTGCGGCAGGCGGCTCCCGCGGGCGGAAACATTTCCTGAGGTTGCAGCGTACTAACTGGCAGAGCGATTTCGTGCGAAAATGCCCGTGCAGCGGGGTGCGAGAGCTTTCTTCATGAGTTTGCTGAGAACAACGGGAAGCGAAGGACGCGCGGTGCGGCTGCTGGCCATCGGGCTGATCATCGGGCTCGGAGCGTACTGGGCGGGCTCGCGCTACGGTGAAAGAAATCCCGCAGCGGTGGATGCGTTGCGTCCGCCCGATGCGGGCGCGGCAACCGCGCTGGATCCTACGGAAGCGGAAAATGTGCGCATCTATCGCCTGGCGTCGCCAGCGGTAGCGAACATCGTGACGCGCATGGTGGAATATGATTTCTTTTATAATCCCGTGCCGGTGGAAGGCGCAGGCTCGGGATTTCTGATTGATGTGGATGGGCACATTCTGACGAATTATCACGTGGTGCAGGGCGCGCAGACGATCGAGGTGACGCTGGGCGATTTGACGCGTTACAAAGCGAAATTGATCGGCGAAGACACGCGCAACGACATCGCGCTGATTCAGATTGATACGCAGGGACACAAGCTGACGCCGTTGACGCTGGGCGATTCCCGCAATCTGCTCGTGGGGCAGCGGGCTCTGGCGATTGGCAATCCGTTTGGATTTTCCAGCACGCTTACCACCGGGATTGTGAGCGCGCTCGGCCGCACGGTGCAGACCAGCGAAAACACTTTTATTGATGAAGCGATTCAGACCGATGCGTCGATCAATCGCGGAAATTCCGGCGGACCACTTCTGGATTCGCACGGGCAAGTGATCGGAATCAACAGCGCGATTTATGCGCCGACCGGAACGACCGCGGGAATTGGATTCGCGATTCCAATTAATACAGCGCGGCGCGTGGCGGACGATTTAATCAAGTACGGCCGCGTGCGCCGCGCCACTTTGGGCGCCGAAGGTCGCGCTCTGTGGCCGGGGCTGGCCGAAGCGCTGAAACTGAACGTACAACAGGGAATATTGATCGAGCGCGTGGAGCCGGGCGGGGCCGCGGCGGCTGCGGGGATTCGCGGCGGCAATAAATCTATGGTGGCGGGCTTGCAGGACCTGCGCATTGGCGGCGATGTGCTGATCGCGGTCGACGGCAAGACGATCACCAACCAGATGGATTTGAATTTGATGCTGAACCGGTCGCAGCCCGGGAATACCGTGACTCTGACGATCGTACGCGACGGCAAGCAGATTAATATTCCGGTAAAGCTGGGCGAGGGATAGAAACTGCAGGCGATTCCTTTTGCTGCCAGCTTATAAATCCCGGCGATTCCACCTAGCGCGCACTTCTTTTCGTTCCTGATCACTCAGTTGAAACCAAGATTCCGCGGCGTCGCGCACTTTTTCCAGCGCGGCCTGCATCTCGGCCTGCTTCTGGTGCATGACTTCGCTGCCTGCATCGCCAGGAACGCGAACGGCGGGCGCCAGGAACATGACGGCGCGCGTAAACGGGATGGGAATCTGGAACAGGTCCCAGGATTTCTTGAACGTGTAGGCGTGCTGCAGGCCGATGTGAAAGACGGTGATCGGGCTGCCGCTGCGGCGCGCGAGAATGATTGGTCCGGGCTTTGCGACGTAGCGCGGGCCGCGCGGACCGTCAATCGTAAATGCGACGTGCTTCCCTTCCTTGATGCGCTGGGCCATCACGTTGAGGCCTTCGATGGCACCGCGGCTGGAACTGCCTTGCGCGGTGCCGAAACCGAGGCGTTCGATCACGCGGCGCGTCCACTGGCCGTCGAAGTTCACCGTGTTCATTATCACCATGCCGCGATTGCGCCAGATCCACGCTGCCGAAAAAATGCAGCGGTGCCAAAAGGCGCCGATGCCGGTTTCGCCGCCATGTTCGATGAGGACTGCGTTGTGCGCGCCCACGACATCGAGACGGAGCGTGGGTCCGATCAGGCGGATCGCGCCGTACACGAACCAGGCGATCACCGGGATTTGCATGCGGCGCCAGCGCGAGAGCTGCGGGCCGCGGACGTCGAATGGCGATGGGGCGTTCGGAGAGCCTGCAGGAGCGACTGATTTTGCGTCGGTATCCACTGCGGTATAGTATAGGGGAATCTCGTGCTGGTCTCGATGTGCTCCCGACCACAATCCGCGCAGCACAAAGCTTTTCCCCTACGGCGCAGAATTGTAGTGCTGCCGGTCCTGGCGTTGACGGCTATTTTAGCGTGCCCGCAGATGTCGCGCGGGCAGCAACCGCCGCCTGGCGCAGTGGGGCGGGTGGAAGGGATGGATGTGTCGGTAGACAACGGCACGACCGCGGATAATTCATCTGCTGCTGCCGCGGCGCCGGGATCGCCGAGCTTCGTATTCAGCGGCAGCGTGCTGACGGTGCATGACGGAAAAGCGCGCTTGACTTTGCTTGCGGGCGGGCAAGTGGATGTTTGCGGGCCGGCGAAGTTCACGCTGCTGCAGTCCGGGCCTTCGATTACTTTGGCGCTGAATTTCGGGCGCATTCATTTGCAGCTTCCTGCGAGCACGCCGCTGCGGATTTTCACGCCGACGATGATTGCGACGCCGCTGGATATTGGCGGAGCGAGCCGCGAGATCACCGCCGGGCTGGATATGAACGATTCGTTGTGCGTAGTGGCATCGAGCGGCGCGATCCGGCTGGAGCAGCAATTTACGGGCGCGGGGCTGATCGTTCCGCAGAGCGGCGAATTCTTCCTGTCCGCGGGAAATCTGGTGCCGATAGCGGGCGCGCCGGGGAGTTGCGAGTGCACGCCGATGCATGCGCAGGCTCTTCCGCCACCGCAGATTCCGGTGATGGGCGTCACCTCGCAAGATCAATTGAATGTGGAACAATATCCTTCGGAAGCCGCGCCCGCACCTGCCCCTGCGCCCGCACCGCCGACTGCGGTCGCCGAGAAGGAGCCTGCCCCAGAGCCGAATGTGCAGCTGAGGATTCTGGCTGGCGCGAACGAGACGCATCCCATTTTGCCGGCGCCGAAGGACGCAGCGCCGCCTCCGCCGGTGCTTTCAGTGCCGGAGTACAAGATAATTTTGCCGCCGCTGGTTTATTCGGCTTCCTCTTCGCCTGCGCCGCCGGAAGATCCTGCGATGGGGGCGGTTCTGCTGGTGCGAACTGTGCATGTGGAGCCGGATTATCAGTTCACGGGACATGTGGAAGCGCCGCATTTGGAAACTGTGGCGCAGAAATCGAGTTCGTCGCCGGGAAAACAGGGGGCGAGCGTCTCGAACTCATCCGGGGGCAAGAAGGAAGGATTTTGGGCGCGGTTGAAGCGGGCGTTTGGCGGGAGTAGTTAGAATCTTATTAAGACAAAGATGTAAGAGCAAATCACGCTGCAGCGCGATTCACATTCCCTCATAGTTCGGGCCGCCGCCACCTTCTGGCGGGACCCAGTTGATGATCTGGTAGGGGTCGGCGATGTCGCAGGTTTTGCAGTGGACGCAGTTGGAGGCGTTGATCTTCAGTTTGGGCTCGCCTTTTTCGGTGACCATCTCATATACAGCCGCGGGACAAAAATACTGGCAGGGGTTGCCGTATTCTCGAACGCAGCGATCGCCGCAAATATTGGGTTCGAGCACGACGAGGTGGCACGGCTGGTCTTCTTCATGACGCGTGCCGGAGTGATAGACGTCGGTGAGGCGATCGAAGGTGAGCTTGCCATCGCCTTTGAAGCGCGTGGATTGGTCCACCAGCGTGCCTGGGCGATTCAGCTTTGTATATTCCTGGTAGCCCGGATCGCTGCGCATCGGATCGCTGAGTCCGCGCCCGCCGCTTACGAATTGCAAGCCTGCCTGCAGCAGACCTGAATACAAGCCGCCGTGGAATGCCTGGTGGAAATTGCGGACTTCCCAGAGTTCTTTTTGGATCCAGCTCTGCTCGATTTTTTGCGGATAGGCAGAGAGAGTTCTTGCAGAGGTGTCGCCGGCGCAGAGAGCTTCATAGATTGTTTCCGCCGCCAACATGCCGCTCTTGATAGCGGTGTGAATTCCCTTCAGGCGCTGCGAATTCAGCAGGCTGGCAGAATCTCCGATGATCAGGCCGCCGTCCACATAGCTGCGCGGCATGGAATACCAGCCGCCGTAGGGAACGGTTTTCGCGCCGTAGCGGATGAGTTTGCCACCTTCGAGAATATTTTTGACGAAGGGATGCGTTTTGTATCTTTGAAACACTTCGTGCGGGTCAAACAGAGGGTCGCGATATTCGAGCGCGACGACCATACCCAGCGAGACGCGATTATTCTGCAGGCCGTAAACCCAGCCGCCGCCGTAGAGGTCTGAGCGGAGCGGCCAACCGAGCGTGTGAGCGACGTAGCCTGTCGAGATTTTTCCTGGTTGAACGTCCCACAGTTCCTTGATGCCCAGACCGTAGACTTGCGGGTTCAGGCCGTCGAGTTTTAGTTTGCTGACCAGTTCTTTGCTGAGCGAACCGCGCGGACCTTCGGCGAGGACAGTGACCTTGGCGCGCAATTCATAGCCGGGGGTGAAGTTGTCTTTCGGTTTGCCGTTCTTATCGACGCCTTTATCTTCGGTGAGGACGCCGACGATGCCGTCCTTGTCGTAGAGCAATTGCTTACCTGCAAATTGGGTGAAGAGGTTGACGCCTTTTTTTTCGACCAGCCCGCCGAGCCATTTCACCAGCTTGTTGAGGGAGACGACGTAGTTGCCGTGATTTTGCAGGGGCGGCGGAGTGATGGGAAGTTTGTAGCTGCTGGATTCGGTGAAGTAGTAGGCGGCGTCGCCGGTTACGGGCGTGTCGAGCGGGGCGGTTTTTTCGAAGTCGGGAACCAGCTCGCGCAAGCCGCGCGGGTCCAGGATGGCTCCGGAAAGCTGGTGGGCGCCGATTTCGCGACCTTTTTCCAGGACGTAAATATTTTCGGCGGAGAGGGGCGGGGATTTTTTCGCTTCGTTGTGTTTTTCGATCAGGTTGGCGAGGTGCAGGGCGCAGGAGAGGCCGCCTGGGCCGGCGCCGATGATCAGGACATCGGCTTCGAGTTGTTCGCGTTGGATGTTGGGGGTTTCGGTCATTGAGCCATGATATCAGAGCAGGAAAATGGAAAAGAGAAAATGGAAAAGCGCTCTCCGCATCTCGGCGGTAATCTCGATGGCGCTACCCTATCTTGCGACGCGGCGGTTGATTCCACGCCTTCCTGGCTGCGCTTATCGAGGCTTCTGACTGCAAACGGCCCAGCGCGGTAAACGATGTGCCGCTCAGGATGACGGGCCCGAGAGTGGCGACGATTATTCGTAGCGCAGGGCGATGATGGGATCGACGCGGAGGGCGCGGCGGGCTGGGATGTAGCAGGCGAGGAGCGCCGTGGCTGCCAGGAGGATGGATACGGCGGCGAAGGTTATGGGATCGCTCGCGCTTACGGAGAAGAGCAGGCTGGAGAGCAGGCGGGCTAGCGCCGCGGCAGCCACCAGGCCGATGGCGACGCCGAAAAATGCGATGCGGGCGCCTTGGCCGAGGATTAGGCGCAGGACGTCTTTTTGTTGCGCTCCTAGAGCTATGCGAATGCCGATTTCTTGGGTGCGTAGAGCTACGCTATAGGCCATCACTCCGTAAATTCCGATGGCAGCAAGAATCAAAGCTAGCGCGCTGAAGATTCCGAGCAGAACCAGGGTGAGGCGGCGGGTGGAGATAGAATCGTCCACCAGCTGCTGCATGGTGTGGACGTCGAAGATGGGTTGGTCTTTATCAATCGCGGCGACGGCGGCGCGAATCGCGGAGGTGAGGCTGGCGGGATCCATGGCGGAGCGGACAACCAGGTTCATGTCAGCGCTGGGGTGCTGGCGGTAGGGAGAATAAACTTCCAGGCGCGCGGGGTTGTCCAGGCCGTAGAGCTTGGTGTCTGCAACGACGCCGACGATGGTGATCCATTTTTCGTCTTTGCCGGGATGGCCCCACAAGAAGCGTTTGCCGATGGGATCGTCGTCGGTCCAAAAGCGGCGGGCCATGGTGGAGTTGATGAGCGCGACGTCCGGTGCGGTTTCGTTGTCAGCATCGGAGAAGTTACGGCCGCGGAGAAGTGGGATGCCCATGGTGGCGATGTAGGCGGCGCTGACGTTGTGACGGTCGGGATGCGGGAATTCGCCGGGGCCGGGAGTAGGAAGGCCTTCAATGGTGATGTCTGAGCGGCGGTGATTGCCGGTGAGAGGAACCCCGCTGCCGAGGGCCGCGGATTCGACGCCGGGGATGACGCGGGCGCGGTCGAGGACCTGTTGCCAGAAATTCAGGATGGCGGGATCTTTGGAATACTGGTCAGTGCGTAGGTCCATTTCCATGTAGAGGACGCGGGCGGGCTGGAAGCCGGGGCTGACTTGAATCAGATGATAGAGGCTTTTGAGCATTAGGCCGGCGCCGACCAGGAGAACCAGAGCCAGCGCGGTTTCGGCGATGGCGAGCGCGCCGCGCAGACGATGCTGCGAGGAAGTGGAGGTTGCGCTGCGGCCACCTTCTTTCAGAGTTACTTGCAAATCGGGGCGGGTAGCCTGCAGCGCGGGGATGAGTCCGAAAGCGAAAGCTACCAGAACGATGATGACGGCGGCGAAGAGCAAGACGCTGAGGTCCATGCGCACGCCCATCGTTTGAAGTGAGTCAGCTGGTAGCAAATGACCCAAGCCGGAGATGCCCCACGCTCCGAGGATGATGCCTAGGACGCCGCCGCAGAATGCGAGGACGAGGCTTTCGGTGAGCATCTGGCGAAGGAGGCGGCCGCGGCTGGCGCCGAATGCCTGGCGGAGAGCGATTTCGCGTGCGCGCGCGGAGCCGCGCACCAGGAACAGGTTGGCAACGTTGACGCAGGCGATCAGCAGGACGAAGACGACCGCGCCGAAGAGCACCAGGACCGCCAGGCGCGTGTCGCCTGGTGAGAAGGCTTCACGAAAGGATTCCAGGTGCGCGCGGAAGCCGTGATTGGTTTCGGGATACTGGTCGGCAAGCCGGGCGGTGATCGTATTCATTTCGACGGCGGCTTGCGCGAGGCTCACGCCGGGGGAGAGGCGGCCGACTACATCCGTGTCGCCACGCTCGCCGCGGTCGGTGAGGTCAGCGGCGAAGACGCCGATGGGTACCAGGACGTCAGTGCGATCGAAGAGGCGAAATGCGGGGGGGAGAATGCCGACGATGGAGTAGCTGCGGCCGTCCAGGGTGATGGAGCGGCCGATCACGGCGGGATCAGCGCCCAGATGCGATTGCCAGAGCTGGTAACTGAGCAGAATAACCGGGGCGGTTCCGGGTTTTTCTTCTGAGGGAAGAAACTGGCGGCCGAGAACCGGACGGACACCGACGAGCGCGAGAAAATTCGGCGAGACTGCGTAGCCGCCGATATTTTCGGGTTGGGCGACGCCGGAAAGATTGAAGGCCACATTGTTGATGACGGCCATGGCGGAGAAGGAATGGCTCTGCTGGCGCCAGTCAAGAAAATTCGGGTAGGAAACGGAAACGTTGCCGACGCCTTTGTAGGTTTCTCTCATCAAGACGAGCTGCGAGGTGTCTTGGAATGGCAATGGTCGCAGCAGGACGGCGTTGACGATGCTGAAGATTGCGGTATTGGCGCCGATGCCGAGGGCGAGCGTGAGGACCGCGACCAAAGTGAAGCCGGGAGACTTTGCGAGCATGCGGATGGCGAATTTGAGGTCTTGCAGGGTGGCGGACATTTTAGGCTCCTCTCATTCTTATTCGCAACGTTCATTCGTAACGCAGCGCGACCATGGGATCAACGCGCATGGCGCGGCGCGCCGGGATGTAGGACGCCAGGAACGCGACCGCTGTTAGCAGGACGGCCACGGCTGCGAACGTCAGCGGATCGGTGGGCTGCACGTCGAACAGGACGCTGGACATCCAGCGCGTTACTACCAGCGCGGCGGCGACGCCGATGCTCAGACCAACCAGGACCAGGCGCAGTCCGTGGCCTACGATCACGCGGAGAACGTCCTTGGGTTGCGCACCCAGAGCCATGCGCAGGCCCATTTCACGAGTGCGCTGCGTGACGAGATAGGAGAGCACACCGAAAATTCCCGCGGCGGTGAGCAGCAGGGCGATGGCGGCGAAAGCACCTAGCAGGAGCGTATTGAAGCGATCGCCTGCGGCGGAGAGCGCGATGACGTCGTCCATGGTGCGGAAAGTGGAGGTGGCCTCGTCGGGATCGATGCCGCTGACGGCTTGACGCACGACGCTGGTGAGCAGCGCAGGATCGCCCGCGCTGCGCACGACAATGTTCATGCGGCTGAACGAGCCTGGCTTGAATATTTCGGGGCGCAGGGATTCCTGTAATGCAAAGTGCTTATTGCCGCCGACGACGCCCACAATTTCGCGCGTGACGAATTCGGGTTTGCCTTCAAACATCTTCAAGTGTTTTCCGATGGGGTCCTCGTTCGGGAAAAATTTCTTCACGAACGGCTCGTTGACGATGACGACGTTGCGGAATTCGGTGGAATCCCGGCGCTCGAACGCGCGTCCGGCGCGGAGCGGAATGCGCATCGCGCCGAAATAGTCCCCGTCGATGTTGCGAAAATCCGCGTCAGCGTTGTCGTTGGGATCAGCGGGGGGATGCTCGGTGATGGTGAAGAAAGTGTCGTTCGCTTCCCCGCTGAGAGGCAGTTCGGAGATGAAGCCGGCACTTTTGACTGCGGGCGCCGATTGCAGGCGGTCTTGGAGGTCGTGGAAGAATGATTCGCGGCGCGGCGCGTCGTCGTAGCGCGGCGTGGCGAGGGACACTTCGGTGGTGAGGACGTTTGCGGGATCGAAGCCGAGATGAACGCGCATGAGGCGCCAGAAACTATTGAGAAGAAGGCCGGAAGCGATGAGGACGACGACGGAAAGAGCGACTTCGGCGACGACCAGTGCATTGTGCGCGCGATGCTTGGAGCGAGAATCGCCCGACGCGCCGCCTTCTTTCAGACTCTCGGTGAGATCGCGACGGCTGGCTTTGAGCGCGGGACCGAGGCCGAAAAGTATCGCGGTGAAAATTGTGGTGACGAAGGTGAAGGCTAGCACGGTGCCGCTGACACTGACTTCGTCGAGACGCGGAAGACTTTGCGGGCCGAGCTGCTTCAAGAGTTCGACCGCGGCATTGGCGAGGAAAATTCCGGCGACGCCGCCCGCGAGCGCCAGAACCAGACTTTCGGTCAGGAGCTGGCGCAGCAGACGTGACCGTCCAGCGCCGAGCGCGATGCGGATCGCGATTTCGCGTCGGCGAGCGGTGTTGCGCACGAAAAGAAGGCTGGCGATGTTGGCGCAGGCGATCAACAGGACCAGAGACACGGCGCCGATCAGGACCATGAAGGCGGGACGTACGTTGCCGATGAGAACGTTTTGCAGGGGATCGAGTTTGACGCTCCATCCGGTGTTGGTTACGGGAAATTGCGCGGCGAGGCTGGCGGCGATCGAGTCGAGTTCGGATTGCGCTTGTGCGATGCTGACGCCGGGCTTGAGCAGACCGATGGGGCGGAGGAAATGCGAGTGCCGGGTCTGCATTCCCTGATTTAGAAAAGGAGCGGGAAACCAGAGATCGGCTTCGCTAAGGAGGGGGATGTCTGTAGCGAGGACGCCGACGACGGTGCGTGATTTGCCATCGAGCGAGACGGACTTTCCGATTACGCTCGGGTTGCCGCCGAAGCGATCCTGCCACAAATGATGGCTGAGGATTACTGCGTCCGGATCGGTGGTCTTCTCGTCCGATTCTTTAAAGACGCGGCCGTAGCGGGGCTCGATGCCGAGAGCATCGAAAAAACCGGCGGTGACCATGGAGCCTTTGATTTGGATCGGCTTGTCATTGCCTGTCAGATTGAAAAGCGAATCGCCGACCGCCCTGGCGCCGTAGGATTGGAAGGAGCGGTTTTGGGCGCGATAGTCGAGAAAGTCGGCGGGAGAGACGGCGCCGTGATCGCACAGAGGACAGTTTCCCCACGACCAGACGAGTCGCGAAGGATTCTGGAAGGGCAGAGGGCGAAGGAGCACGGCGTCGACGACACCGAAGATTGCGGTATTGGCGCCGATGCCGAGCGCGAGCGTGAGGATGGCCACGACGGTGAAGGCTGGGGACTTTGCCAGCGCGCGGACGGAGTATTTCATGTCTTGCAGGATAGAGTTCATGCGCGGATTCCCGGCGGAGTGAGAAATTTTCTACGCGCGCTCTGGCAGGCGCTTGGTGCGACGTTCATACCCCATAGGCAATGATATGAGCCTCGCCTGCGGCAAGGCGAAGAGAGATCCTTCACCCGCTGTTGCGGGTTCAGGATGAGGACGCGCGCACGATGATGCGCGATATTGAGTGCAGCGGCGCGGCGGCGATCCTCATTCATGGCGGAGGGCGACCATGGGATCCAGCGCGGCGGCGCGGCGGGCGGGGCCGTAGCAGGCGCCTAGCGCTACGGCGATTAGCAGAGCCGCTACGGCGGTAAAGGTGAGCGGGTCGGTGGGGCTAACTCCGTAGAGCACGCTGGTCATCAGGCGCGTGAGCGCGAACGCGGCAGCTAGACCGATTGCAGCGCCGGTGATCGCGAGTTTCAGGCTTTCGCGGAGAACTTCGATTAGAACTTTGCTTTGTTGCGCGCCCAGAGCCATGCGGATGCCGATTTCGTGAGTACGTTGGCCGATGAGGTAGGAGATGACGCCGTAGATCCCGATGCCTGATAGCAGCAGCGCGACGATGGCGAAGGACCCCAGGAGAACCGCGGAAAATCGGCGCGTGGCGGTGGAACCGCTGATGACTTCGGGCATGGTTTGCGCGCCATAGACCACTTGTTCGCTGTTTACTTGCTGCACGGACTGGCGAATGGAATCGAACGCGCCGGGAGCGGCGCCGCGGGTGCGCACCACCATGCGCATGCCGGTGGGCGCGAGCGCCATCGTGGGATCGGGAAGCTGCATGAACGGGAAATAAAGCTGGGAGCGGAGGGGTTCGGTGTCGTCGCTATCGAGTCCCCACTGATTTACGTGGGCGACTACGCCGATAATTTGCGCCTGAATATTTGCCTGGCCGATATCGAGGAAGAGACGCTTGCCGACGGGATTTTCACTGGCGAAATATTGCCGCGCAAAGACGTCGTCAATCACGATGACGGGCGGTGAGTGCTCGTCGTCGCGCGCAGTAAAGAAGCGGCCGCTGCGCAGGGGAGTTTGCATTATTTTCAGATAGTCTGGATCGACGACGTAATCAATGACCCAGTTCATTTCGTTCTTCGTGGTGGGTTTGGGCTGGCCAGCGAGCCAGAAGAGCCATTCATCGTCGCCGCTCATCGGAAATGCGCCCCAGCTTAAAGAGACGGACTGCACCCCGGGCGTGGAAGCGACTGCAGAGTCCGCGGCGCGGAATGACTGGCGAATTGCTGCGGGGGTGGTTTGCAAAGTGGAGGGCGAGAGTGAGAAGCCGAAGGTGAGGACGTTGCGCGGATTAAAACCCGGGTCCACGTTCCACAGTTGCACCAGCGTGCGGAGTGCGAGACCTGCGCCGATCAGGAGCACGACAGCTAGCGCCATTTCCACGACGACCAAGACGCCGTGAGCGCGTTGCCGCGAGCCGCTCGAACCGCGGCCACCTTCCTTTAGGCTGTCTTGCAGATTCGTGCGCGAAATTTTCAGCGCGGGAACAAGACCGAAAAATATTCCTGCAAGCAGAGCGGCCGCGGCGGTGAAAAGCAGCACGCCCATATCAATGTGAATATGTCCGGCGCGCGGCAGAGTGTCCGGCAAAGCGTTCAAGGCCGCGCGCATACCCCAACTCGCGAGAAGCAGGCCGAGCACGCCGCCCATGGCGCCGAGCAAAATGCTTTCGGTAAGAAGCTGGCGGATCAGGCGAGATTTTCCCGCGCCTAGCGCAGCGCGAACGGCGAATTCGCGCATGCGGGCCGTCGAACGCGCCAGCAGCAGATTCGCGATATTGACGCAGGCGATCAGAAGCACGAAACCCACGGCGCAGAACAGCACGAGCAAGATGGATTGCACGTTGCCCAACATTCGCTGCTTGAAAGGAATCAGGGAAGCGCCAACGCCTTTATCCGCTTCGGGATAAGTGGCGGCAAGATTTTGGGTGATGGAGGCGAAATCCGCACGGGCCTGGCCGATTGTGACGCCGGGCTTGAGGCGGCCGATGCCGTGGAAGCCGAGGCCCGAGCCGCGATTGAAGAGCATGTCGTTGTTCCACTGAACGACGGGAGCGTAAATCTCACTAGCGCTGAAGGAGTCGAGCATGAGATCGAAATCCTGCGGGATCACGCCGATGATGGTGAATTGCTTGCCGTCGAGCGTAAGGGTTTTGCCGATGGCATCGGGCGCGCCGCCGAACTTGCGTTTCCAGAAGCCTGCGCTAATTAATGCGACGGCGGCGGCGCCTCGCTGGTCATCGGCCGGGACGAAGATTCGGCCTGCCGCGGGCTGCACGCCCAGGACGGGAAAGAAATCGGAAGTGACGAATTGCGCTTGCGCCTGCTCGGCTGGCCCAAGGCCGGTGAGGCTGAAGGAATAGCTGCGCGAGATGGCCATGGCGGACAGCGTGTGATTTTGTTTTTGCCAGTCGAGGAAATTCGGGTAGGAGATTGAGCCCGTGTTGAAGTTCGGTTTGCTCTCGTGCAGGGTGACGAGCTGATCGGGTTCGGGGTACGGCAGAGGACTTAAAAGCACGCCATTGACGACAGAGAACAGCGCGGTATTTGCGCCGATCGCCAGAGCCAGCGTGAGGATGGCGACGGCGGTGAAGGCGGGGGATTTTGCGAGCATGCGGGCGGCGAATTTTAGGTCTTGCAGCAGCGCGGTCATCGGCAGCCTCCCTGGCACACAAAGCCCACAGGGTTATTGGCAGGCGGGTTGCCAATGTAAACGCGAGATAACCAAATTGTATTCAGCAAGGTAGAGAGGGGGGCCCGCCAACGGGCGCCGCGGAATGCGCGGTTGCGGGAAGCGGTGTCGCGAAATTGGACAATACGCGCACAGGCGAGGTTGCCCATGCTGCCCGCTTAGTGCGGCTTTTCCAGTTCTTCGATCAGGGCGGGGACGATTTCAAACAGATCGCCCACTACGCCGTAATCGGCTACTTCGAAGATTGGAGCGTTCTGATCCTTGTTGATGGCGGCAATGGTGCGGGCGCCTTTCATGCCTACGACGTGCTGGATGGCGCCACTGATGCCGAGCGCGAGATAGAGTTTGGGCGCGACGGTCTGGCCGGAGCTGCCGATCTGGCGGTCCATCGGGAGCCACCCTTCGTCGCAGATGGGGCGGGAGGCGCAGATTTCGCCGCCCATTAGTTTCGCGAGCTTTTCGGCCAGAGGAATATTTTCCGGAGCTTTGATGCCGCGGCCGACAGAGACCAAAATCGGAGCTTGCGTGAGGTCCACGGCTTGCCTGGCTTCGCGGAACAGATCGAGCGGCTTGGTGCGGATTTGTTCTGGTTTTAATTCCACGCCGACGGACTTTACGGGCGCCGTGCCGCTGGAATGTTTGGCGGCGAGGTCGGCGCGAAAGGCGCTGGCTTGGAAAGACGCGATCCAGGGAGCATCGCCGGTAAAGACTACGTCGGCAGAAGTGCGGCCTTGAAACATTTGGCGGACGAAAATCAGTTTGTTGCTTTCGTAACGGTACGCGATGCAGTCACCAATCATGCCTTTGTGGAGCGAGGCCGCCAGCTTGGGCGCGAAATCGCGGACTTGATAGGTGTGGGGGAATAGGACCAGGTCCGGTTTCGCGGATTCGATTATTTGGCGGAGAGCTAGCGAGAAACCGTCGGGCGTGTATTTTTCAAGGAGGTCGTGTTCGACGGCGAGGACTTCGTCGAGTTGGTACGCCGAGAGGTCGCGAGCCAGGGCGGAAATGCCTTTGCCGATCACCACGCCGGCTAGCGTGCCCTTGGTTTGTTGCACGATTTGTTGGGCGGCGGCTAGCGTTTCGAAGCTGACTTTGTTCCATTGTGCGTCGCGCTGTTCGGTGATGAGCAGGATTTTCATTTTTTGTCCGTTTTCAAGGAATACAGATTAAAGCACGCGCGCTTCATGGCGCAGTTTTTCTACCAGCTTGGCTGCGATTTCTTTGGGCTGGCCGGTTATGAATTCGGTTTTCTTGGTTTTTTGCGGCATGTAGATACGCTCGACTTTTTGCGTGGGCGCGTCGGGCACGCCGAGCGTCGCGCGATCTACCGTGACGATTTCTTTTTTCTTAGCGGCCATGATGCCTTTCAGAGTGGCGTAGCGCGGCTTGTTGATGCCGGACTGAATCGAGAGCACGGCGGGGAGCGGCAATTCGACGTGCTGGAACCAGCCGGCTTCCAGTTCGCGCTTGAGTTTCATGTGATTTTCGACCACTTCGATGGCCATGATGATGGTGGCGTGCGGGCGGCCGAGAAGTTCGGCGAGCAGCACGCCGGTCTGGCCGAATCCCTGGTCGTCACTTTGCAGGCCGGTGAGGATCAGGTCGAAATTTTCGGCTTGGATCGCGGCGGCAAGGGAACGCGCCGAAGCGAGCGGATCCAGTTTGAAGAAATTGGCGTCGGAGACGTGAATGCCACGGTCGGCGCCTTTGGCGAGCGCTTCCTTGATGGTTTGTTTGGCGCGTTCCGGGCCCATGGAGATGGCCACGACTTCGCCGCCGTGTTTTTCTTTCAGGCGCAGGGCTTCTTCGAGCGCGAAAGTGTCTGGCTCGTTGGTTTCGAAGCCGATATCCGATTCGCGAATCCAGGCGCCGCCTTCCAGGATGGCGAGAGGAGCGTCTTTTGCGGGGACTTGTTTGACGCACACTGCGATTTTCAAGAATGCCTCCGAAAAGTGGGTGCTGCGAACAATCTGATAGTTTCTATCAGAATTTCATATTTGGGGCAACGGGACAAATCGCGCGGAGTGGCGCGAATCGCTACGGCAAAAACAACTGCGTCCAATCCTGCAAAGCCGGATAGCCGCTACCAATTCAAAAGCAAACTCAAAAGCGCACCATTGTCAGTATTTCATATTTACAGCAACGGCACAAACCGGAGCGTCGGATGCGCGCCGCCTGGTCTATTTGTGCTATTCAGGGAGTGATACGAATCGGGCTATGTACGAACACGTTATCTTAAGTGGCAAGACGATTCGCGAGAACGCATCACATCCGGCAGAAAAGGGCGCGACATGACTTACGCACAGGACGATACGCTCGGTGGGGGAATCGCACAAGGCGTCAGCTATTTGGCGCTGATCGTAGTCAGCCTGGTGGCGCTGTTATTTGGCGCCTGGAAATGGGACACCGGGAGGACGAACCAGACGGTCGAACAGTCCGATGACGCCTTGGTTCGCGTTATCGCCACGCAGTTGCCACCGGGGACGCCGCGCGCTGACATCCAAAAGTTCCTGACGGCGCAGGGCATGCCGGAGCCGGTATACTTCAACTTTGGTGGGCCGAATCCGATCTTTGCAGGGGCGACAGCGATCTTGTATACACGGACGCCTCCGGTGGGCAACATGGTCCATAGTTGTTGGGTCCAATTTTACTTCCGCCTGGACGGCTCGGACGCGCTGCTGGGGTATACGCACGAGGCGCGATGCACATCCTATCTGATCGATGGCAACAAGGACCGGGGAACGCCGCTGCTACGGTAGGGCAATTTTGGCAGCGCTTGGAACACGAAGGCTTTGCGGCAAAGTGACGAATCGCGCGAGGCGGTCCGATTCACGACTGCAAAAGTAACTGCGCCCATCGCGCAAAGCGGGATTGCGGCTACAAAGTCAAAAGCAAAGGCGCAGCGGCAAGATGGGCCTGTGCGATCTACTCCACCCAGCGCTTGAAGAGCAGGGAGGCGTTGGTGCCGCCGAAGCCGAAAGAATTGGAGAGGGCGTAGATGACTTCCGCTTTGCGCGCATGATTGGGAATGTAATCCAGGTCGCACTCCGGATCGGGCTTTTCGTAATTCACGGTGGGCGGCATGATCTGGTCGCGCAGAGCGAGCACGCTGATTCCAGCCTCCAGGCCTCCGGCGCCGCCGAGTAGATGGCCGGTCATGGATTTCGTCGAACTGATGGGCACTTTTTTGGCGCGCGCGCCGAAAACGCGTTTCAGCGCTTCGGTTTCGATGGCGTCGCCGATGGGCGTGGAAGTTCCGTGCGCGTTGACGTAGCTGACGTCGTCGGGAGAAATGTTGCCGTCTTTCAGCGCAGCGAGCGAGACGCGATAGCCGCCATCGCCGTGTTCGGCGGGCTGCGTGATGTGGTAAGCGTCGCCTGACATTCCATAGCCGACAATTTCCGCGAGAATTGTTGCGCCGCGGCGCTGCGCGTATTCAAGCGACTCCAGAATCACCATGCCGGAACCCTCGCCGACGATGAATCCATCGCGATCGGCGTCGAACGGCCGGCTGGCGTGCTCGGGATCGTCATTGCGCGTAGAGAGAGCGCGCATGGCCGCGAATCCGCCGACGCTCATGGGCGTGATGGCGGCTTCGGTGCCCCCGGTGATCATCACGTCTGCGGCGCCGCGCTGAATAATTTTGAAGGCGTCACCGATGGCGTGCGCGGAAGCGGAGCAGGCCGTGGCGGTGGCGGAGTTCGGGCCTTTCGCGCCGTGACGAATGGAAACGTGTCCGGCGGCGAGATTGACGATGGTGGCGGGAATAAAGAACGGCGAGATCTTGCCGGGACCGCCCGCCAGAAATTTGGAATGCTCGCGCTCAATGACGTCGAATCCACCGATGCCGGAGCCGATGTAGACGCCGGTAGAATCCGCAATTTCCGAAGTGACTTGCAGGCCGGACATTTGCATGGCGAAATCGGCGGCGGCGAGAGCGAGTTGAATAAAGCGCCCGGTTTTCTTCAGCTCTTTTTTCTCCAGCCAATGCAGCGGGTCAAAATCGCGGACTTCGCCGGCGATGCGGCAATCAAAGGCCGTGGCGTCAAAATGGGTGATGGGGCGAATGCCGCTCTTGCCGGCCAGCAGATTGCGCCAGACTTCTTCGGTGCCAATGCCGCAGCCGCAAACCAGTCCAACGCCCGTAACGACAACACGACGATTCAAAGGGAACTTCTCCTGTACGGAATGGGAC
>DATNLN010000153.1:0-11427 GCA_035602855.1 Candidatus Acidiferrales bacterium | reverse complement strand
GCCAGGATTCGTCCCGAATCCACGCGATAAAGGGAGTCGAGCAATTCGCGTATCTGCTCGGTGGAACGTTCAGACATGACGACGACCTTAGCAAACCAGCTATCCCGAATCAATTTAGCAAACGGCGGATCGATGCAAAGTGTCCAGGTTGTGACTCTGAAATCTGGACAACAGAACACTCAAAATCGCCCATGCGCTCATTTGAGCTTCGTACAAGCTCAACTCTACCGCATTGCTCTCGAGTCACGAGTAAGCCGGAAGGAATCAGGGTCAGAAGGCCCCTTGTGCGAAATCGCGACAGTCTCAGTCCACTTGCCTGTATAGCCGCCGTACCGTCCGAGTGGTTTTGCCCCGATTTCACTTTCCGGGTTCATGCGATGATCAGGATGAGGGATGTACTTTGCCTTGGAGTTAACTCCCATTATAATCATACCTCATGGTAATATGCGTGCCTTCCCAGGAGGCCGCTATGGTACGCGCGACCCTCGTGATCCTTCTCGCTGCTTTCTTCCCCGCAGTGCTTTATTCGCAGGCAACCGCTGAGGACGGCGGAACCCGGCAGGTCCAGGCACAGGACGGTGGAACCCGGCAAGTACTGGAAAGCATCGTCATTCCCCCCAAGGCAAACGCACCCTTTGTTGCGACCCTGCACACGGACTGGGTGCGCGGATCATCCGACAGCGGCACCTTTACGCTAGTGAACGCGCGACGCATCGCTCGCGACGCCTCCGGCCGCATTTACCAGGAGCGCTGGATTTTGGTGCCAAAGAACGGAAACGTGAAATCGCGAATGAACGCGATACAGATTTCTGACCCGAGCGCGCATACTCTCTACACCTGCATGGTCCTGGTCACGCCGAAAGTTTGCACCTTAACTTACTATGCGCCGTCCACCTCGACTGTTTACAACGTTACCGGCGTAGCCGCCGGGCCATTGCCGAATGACGCTGGATACGTGACGCGCGAAGATATCGGTCATCAGGTCATCCTCGGCGTGGACACGGCGGGCACGCGCGAAACCGTGACTTACAATCCCGGTGTGATTGGAAACGATCAGAAAATCAACCTTACTCGTGAGTACTGGTATGCGGATCAGCTCGGGATCAACCTGCTCTCCAAACGCACGGACCCGAGCTTCGGCACGCAGCTGTTTACGATCACCGAGATAACCCTAGCCGAGCCCGAGGCAGAGCTTTTCGAGCTGCCCAAGGACTTCCAGGTTGTGGATCATCGCCAGTCCGACCCTCCGGCTGTTAACTAAATTATTATTCCCACCAGAAGACTCGCAGATATCGGGACTAACCGAATTTCCTTTAAGCTCGCGGGATCAGAGCCTAACTCCTTCGGCTTCCGCTTTCACCCTAATAGCCCAGAGAAATCCAAACAGTTCGCGTATCGAGCTTTGACATCAGGAGCTGACCCGGCTTGAAGCACCCCTAAATACGAGCTAGGCTTGGCTCCATTCCCTGGGGAGGTGTGCCCTGAGACTACGGCGGAGCGATTTGAAGTATTGCGTTGTTTTCACGCTGTTATTTGCTGCGATTCTTTTCTTCCTGCCCAAATCTTCAGCTCAAACTCCTGAGCAGCGGCAATACGACATCGTCATCGTCAACGGGCACATTATCGACGGCGCGGGCAATCCGTGGTATGCGGCGGATGTTGCGATCAGCGGCGACCAGATCGCGGCGATCGGCGATTTGCACGACGCGCGCGCCAAACGCGTGATTGACGCAACCGGGCGCATCGTCGCGCCAGGCTTCATTAATTTGCTAGGGCAATCGGGCATCAGCCTGCTGCTTGATAATCGCTTTCTGAGCGAGCTTTCTCAGGGCATCACTAGCGAAATAACCGGCGAGGGCACGTCCGTGGCACCGCAGAATGAAAAAACCCTGGCCGCGCTGAAACCTCTCCTCGATCAATACCACCTCACCATCGATTGGACCACGCTCGACGGCTATTTCCGCCGCCTGGAAAAACAAGGCACGCCGCTGAATCTCGGCACCTATGTAGGCGCCGAGCAAGTGCGCCGCGCGGTAATTGGTTTTGAGGACCGCGATCCGACCGCCGAAGAGCTTCAGCAAATGAAATCGCTGGTCGCGCAAGCCATGCAGGACGGCGCTCTAGGCGTTTCTACGTCGCTCATTTATCCTCCGGGGAGCTATGCCAAAACAGAAGAACTGATCGAGCTCGCCAAAGTCGCTTCGCGGTACGGCGGAATCTACGGCTCGCACATGCGCAGTGAAGGTCCCGGCGAGATGGAAGCGCTGGCGGAAGCGATTCGCATCGGCCGCGAAGCGAATCTGCCCGTCGAAATTTTCCACATGAAAGTGGCCGGCAAATCCCGCTGGGGAAACATGACAAAAGTCGTACAAACGGTCCAGCAAGCGCGCGATTCCGGCCTGGACATCGCAGCCAACATGTACCCGTACGTTGCATCGGAAACCTACCTTTCCGCTTACGTTCCGGAATGGGTTTCCGACGGCGGCAGGCCAAAACTTCTAGAACGCCTGAAAGATCCCGCTGTTCGTGCGCGTATCAAGAAAGAAATTGCCGTGGACGATTGGGACAACATTTATTTTGAAGCCGGGGGTGCGGAGCACGTGGTGCTGCTGCCCAACAGTCCGAACTTGAAACAATTCGATGACAAGACGCTCGCGGAAGTCGCGGCCGCGTGGAACCAATCTCCCGAAGACACCATCATGGATTTTATCGTCGCGGATGACGCGCGAACTTACACGGTGGACTTTTTTGGTAGTGAGGAAGATTTGAAAACGGGATTGGTGCAGCCTTGGACGAGTATGGGCCTTGATGAAAAGGAGATGGCGCTCGACGGCCCTCTACACTCGCCGCACACACATCCCCGTGCGTTCGGCTCCATGCCACGCTTCCTGGGCGATTACGTTTGCGACCAGCATCTGATGACGCTGGAAAATGCCATCCGAAAAATCACTTCATTGCCGGCGCAACGCGAAAATCTGCAAGGCCGTGGCCTATTGAAGTCGGGGTTCTTCGCGGACGTCACCATCTTCGACGCCGCAGCCATCGCTGATCACGCCACCTACATTAAGCCCGATCAGCTTTCGACCGGCGTGGACTACGTGATCGTCAACGGTCAGTTGGAATATGACCAAAGAAAACTCACCGGTGCCACAGCAGGCCGTGCCCTTCGAGGTCGCGGGTATCCACGATCCGTCGACTGAAAGTTTTTCGGATCGTCGTCAGTCAATAATCGGGGGCGCTTCGCTGCGTCCCCTAGTTCATTCCAGTTTCGCAGAAGAACGAGATCACTTGCACGGCGTGGCGCTCGAGATATCAATGCGGGGCACGCCGAAAACGCCTGCGCACTTCGCTTAGTACGAATACATTACTGGGGTGCAGTAGTGGCCGCAGGTGGAACCTTGAGCTTGGCGAGTTCGCTCACAAAGAGCGGGTTTTCGGGAAACTCCGCGACCAGTTCCTTGAGTTGTTTGCGGGCCACGTCTACTTGCTTTTCGCGCAGGGCCGCCAGCGCCAACAAAATCTTCGCAAACGGTCGCAGATAGTGGCCATGCTCGGCGGCGATCTCAAGCTGCTCTATACCTGCTTTCTTGTTACCGTGGATGCCGGCGAAGCCGAGGAAAAACTTCTTGGTCCCAGGCAAACTCCCGATGAAATAATTCGCCATGCCCAAACCAAGATAGGCATCAGCAGCGTCCGGGGCGACCGCTAACAGCTTCTTGGCATACACATCCGCCGCACGGACTTTCTTCAGGCTGTCTAACTGACGCTTATCTATCAGGCTGGCATAGTTGGCCTGCATACCCAGGCTCAGGGTCATGGCAAACAGGGCGTTCGGGTCGTCCGGATTTGTCTTCAATCGCGACTGCGCCAAGTCCTGCGCCTGTTGGTCCGCCGTGAAGAACCCCGCGCGCAGCTGCGGATCGGGTTTTAGAGGGATTTTGCCCAGGAAGCGCTTGTCATCCAGGAAAAACTCGGAGGTCAGAACGCCTTGTCGATAGCACTCTTCAAAAAGATAAGCTGCGGCTTCCGAGGCGCTCCCCAGCGGGTCTTCCGGGTGCGATTTTTGCCAGGCCTCAAACTGTGTGTGAGCTTCCGTTAGCTTCAGTTCGTAGAGAAAGTGAAAGCCAGCGTCAAGTTCCGGCACGTTCAAAGGCCCACTGGGGGTTTGCTGGGAGGTTGGCAGCGCCGGTCGAGCCGCAAAGACTCCCATCATCAGGGTGCTGCATAGAAGCGAACAAACAAAGGAGCCCGGCAACAACAATCGTTTGGTGCTGGTCGCGAATCTGCGCGTCGGTTTCATGCGACACAGAGAAGCAAGACAGCATTGTACAACCTCTTGCGAGACCGAACTCGCGCCTTCCAGCGGCAGAACTACGGACTAGCGGACGCTAGGCGCTGTGTGCGCGCGCTACCTCCGGCTCGTTGACCAGCTCTTCAAAAAGCGTGCGGTAGTGAATCATGGCCTGGCGCAAATCTTCGGTGTTGGCCTGACCCTTGGTTTGGCGCAGCGCGCTTTGGTGCGCCGCGCGGTAATTTTCGAGCACCAGCGGATGGTCCACGGAAATATCCGCGGCGCGTTGTTCGAAGTCGCTGACGGGATAGCCGCGCGTGGACATCACATCGCCGAGTAATTGGTCGGCGTCCGTTACAGCGCTTCCGGGGCCATCCACGAAACGCGCCTGGACTCTGGTCCAAGACGCGAGAAAGCGAGTGCGGTCGCCGGGCGCGAGCGGTCGGATGTGCAGCTTTTCGACTCGATCGGCGCGCTCGTTGAGGGCGGCTTCTGCTTTGCGTTGGCTTCCGCCTTCTTTTACGGCGCGGGTATATTCGGCGCTGCCGAACTGGTTACGAAGTTTTTCCGTGCGGCGTTTGCGGATGGACATCACAATGGCGATGGCCGCGAAAATTACGACAACTGCCACGGCGATGATGATAATTATTTGCGTGGTGCTTAAGTCTGACAGATTCATCACTTGCCTCCCAATTTTGTGTGTTGCGAATGTGACTGTAACTGTGAAAGCGACGGCACTTGCGATTGTTGGCCGGCGCAGCGGCACTGCGCCGGGTTACGGTTTCTCGATGATTTTTTCCACCTGCCCGACTTTCTTTTGGATTTTGCCGGAGATTTTTTCGACGATGCCGTCGGCTTCGGCGTCGGGATCGTTCGTGAGTTTTCCCACTTGACTCTTGATGGCGCCCTTCACTTCGTGGAATGTGCCTGCGGCTTCGTCTTTGGTGCTGTCTTTCATCTTGGTGTGCCTCCTGGGTGATTCAACGAATAGTTCCCTGCTGGTCGGCGGCGGTTAAGGGCCAGGTGAAAAGTGAGCTCGGCGAGCCGGGGTTCGTTCTTAGGCGGCATGATGGAAATGCCAACCGGTCTAACGAAAGCGGCGTCACGCGATTGCGTGGAGCGGTTTGCGGCGGCGCGCGCTAGCGTGGAGGTGCGAACCCATTTCACCGACTCATAGAGGCCGCGAAGCAGGAGCATTACCAGCATGAGCGAAACAAAAAGGCTGATATAGCCGAGAACAAAAATTACAAACGCGGCGATGATTTGAACGACGAAGCCGAAACGCAGAACGAAGGCCATGGACGACTCCTTGGGCGACTGAATGGAACGTCAATCAGAGCGCGCTCGCACCGGGCCGAAATCCCAGCGAAGCGTGCTGGAGCGCTTATAAGGATAGTCAGCAGCGGCGCGAAAGACTGTCCCGTTGTGGACACTTTTGCATAGAATCTCGCGTGCGCGTGACGCGCATAATCGCGTCCGACCGCACATCGAACCATCCAAGTCGTGGGTTGAAAGACGAGTGCCCGACCACCCTTCCCCTGTGGGCGCACTCCTAGGGTGGCGGCGCCACAAAAACGAGTGAAACCAGGTACACCAAAATGCCCAAGCCAATCGCTGATGAAGCGAGGAAGGTAAACAACACGAACGACAGTGGATGAAACCACAGCAAGCTCACAATCTCCAGCACCAACCCTAGAATCACGAGGCCGCTGGAAATCCGCAGAAACCGCCCCATTCCGATTTCACTGATTCTCATTGTGCCGGCCTCCAGAATTTCAGGTGGCTCAGGTTCGCGATATCGTGCGCGGTGTCATGGCAACCGCTGGTCAGGCAAGAGGTCTGTTCCGATTTCAGGGAATCCAGCAGTGCCGCATGCACGGCGTTCTCTTCGAAATTGCGCGCGCCGAGGTGGCAGTGCAGGCACTGCGCATTCTTGAATCCGCCCGCTATACGAATCGCCGCCGGGTCCGGCGGCGTGCTCACATATTGCGTGTAAATCCGCTTCAGCCCTTGCAGTTTGTCTTTCAACGGACCGTAGATCGTGTAATCCGCGTGGCACGAATAGCAAGCCGTGCCCACTGGCACGCGGTGATTCTGAAAATGCTGCGCGGGAATGTGGGTGGGATCTTCCACATACAGGCTTTGCCCGTAGGGAATCATCACATGGCAGGAAATGCAGAATCGGGTCTGCTCGGAGCGCTGGATGTGCGTGTTCATTCCGCCCACAATGCACATCGCCGGAAGTAAGAATAAGCCGATGAATGCCAGAACCTTCCAGCCGACAGCGTGCGTCAACGAAGGGCGAATCAAAAAAACAGAAGCCAGCACGATGCTCAAGACAATTTGACAAATCAATACCGCAATCACAACGCCTCCTTTCGCCGTCTCAAAAACGGAAGGCGAAAGTTTTCCGCCGCACATCCTGCACCGACTATTTCTTTTTTGCCAGCTCGCGAATGTACCCGACCAACCCCTTGATCTGGTCGTCCGTGACCTTGCCCTTATATGCCGGCATTTTCTTGCCTTTGCCGTTCGCGATGCTGTCGGTCAATTGTGCGTCCGTTTGCTTCTGCACATCGCCGGACGTCAGATCCGTAACGCCTAATGATTTTCCCGTGGGAACGTTGCCGGTGCCATCAGGGCCATGGCAAGCCGCGCATTTCGACTTGTAAAGCGCCGGCGCATCTTGCGCGCGTAGCGGTGCGGCCAGCAGAAAAACCACAGCAAAAGCCAAGACGGCCAAGCCAATCACACGGACAAGCAGACGTCTCATTTGTTTCCTCCTGTGTCAGTTCTTCCATTACCAAAAAGGCCGCAGCCATCAACCCAAGCGCCGCTCAAAATGCATACCGCAACGAAAACGTAGCGTTGCTGCCGTTAAAATCCTGCAACTGAACCGGCGCCAGCCCGAACGGATTGGTCGCTCCAGTTTCATTGAACCCGTAATAATTCCAGGACATTTTGTAAGTGAACCCGCGATACACATTGATCGCCAGTGACGCGTACGGCCGCTGATAATCGAAATCCAAAGTGCCGGAAGGCGTCAGCGGATTCAGGAAAGTGGTGTTGCCGCGCACAAAGCTTCCGCCGTAGCCGACGCTCGCGGTCACGCGCTTTACCGGTTTCCAGATCACCGCGGCATGCGCGAAATTGTCTTTGCTGTTGTATGTCGCAAGCGCTCCCAGCGGCGAAGGCGATCCCGCGATGGGGCACGCCGTGCCGCCGGGAAGCTGCGGCACACCGGGAGGAAACGCAGACACCGTCACGGTGGCGGGTGGGGGCGCGGGATTCGCGGAAGTGGTCGAATACGCGAAGCAGATCAGCGATTGCGTGTAAACGTTCCAGTAGTTATAACCAAAATCCACCGACAATCGCTGGTTACCAATAAAGAGCGCCGAGAAGCTGTAGGAGCGATCGTGCTCCAAGTTGTCCACCGTGGAAACATTGTCGCGGTTTTCGTTGATGTCCACCGCCGCATCCAGATTCACCCACGGCCGCGGCTTGTAAGTCGCATGAATCTTGTAAGACTGCACTTGCCGCGGATCAATGCGCGTAAAAGATTGATCGTTGTAGCCGAACTCGAAGTCGCCCGTGATGCGCAGTGTATCCATGGGCCGCGCCACCACGCCGAGCAGCAGCGCATTCTCGTTGATGGTGGTAACACTGCGAACCGGACTCGCGGCCGCGGGAGCCAGGAACGTCACCGAACCGTCCGCATTCAGCGTGCAACCGGCCGGTAAAGCGCCGCCGACCAAAGCGCAGCTACCGCGCGCCGCAAGATAATCATTGGCCGCCGTGCCCGTCGCCCCGCCAGGAAAATAGACCAGCCCGGTATCGTTCGTGTCGCTGAACTCCGCGATGGTGCGATTCGTGTAGAGGTAGCCGGCGTGTGCGCTGAAACGCCTACTGAAGTCGTATTGCGCTTCAATCGTATTGGATTTCAAATTCTGTCCAAGAAACGAAGTAGCCAGGCCCGTGGTCACATCCGCAGCCGAACTCGCCGCGTGCTGCGGGCAAGTCACGGCGTTCGAAGCTACCGGACAATTCGCCGCGTTAAACACAGCTTCACTTTGTTGCAACCCCACCAGTCCCGGAAAACCAGTGCCAAAAATATTCGTTTCATCCAGCGCCCACATTCCCGGGATGCGCCAGTTGTCGTAGCGGAAAATATCCAGGATGCGCAGCTTATCGGTCACCGCATAGACGCCGGTCCAGTCCGCGTTCACCGAAACCCGCTTCGCATCCGCAGGGCCGCCGGTGCTGCTGCCGCGCTCGGCCGTCCGCACCGTAAATCCGTTCACGGTCTCCAGAAAATCTGGAATCACATTGTTGCTGGTGCTGTAACCCACCGAGCCCGACATTTCGAAATTCGTGAAATAGTTCGATTGGAAGCGCAGCCGTTCGGTCGGCATGAAATTCCGCGGCCGCCCCACCTGGCTATAGGACAAGAATCCATTGCAGGTGGGAGTCGCAGTGTTCGTCGTGCCGGTCACGATCGGTGTGGCGCAGGGAATCGCCTCAGAGGGCGTCTGTGTGCTCCAAATGTTTCCCAGGTCCACCGGCGTGCCGTTGGGCGTCCCCAGGCCCGAAGGATTCGCGAGAACAAAACCAAAATTCTGCGGGTTGAGCGCCGGATTGTCGCTGACTACGTTATCCTGCCGGAAATAACTGAGAAATTGGTCGTAGGAAATGGTCGTTCGCGGAAGGACTTTGAAGTCCACGCCGACTCGATACGCATTCGTCGTGTAACTGTAGTTCTCGTTGAAGTCCGATATGGTCCCGCCATCCGTGGTGAACGATCCGGGCCCTTGGTCTCGGTTGCGGGAGTACCCCAATCGGATCTGAATCTTCGACTGCGGTAGCAAAGTGAGGTCGTAATCCTGCATGCGCCGCACCAAATCCAGCCCATGAAGCGAATTGTTTTGCGCAATGGCCGGACTGGAACAGTATGCCGGCGCGCCCTGTGGGAACGCGGCGGTGGGCGGACCAACATAGCATCCGGTCGTCAGAGACCCCGGCGGATTCAAGGACGCGGGGTTCAGCGGGTTCGCGTACAGATTGTAATCCCAGAAATTCTTGTCGCGGCGAAAAAGCAAGCGGAAGTCGTACCACTTATTTTTCTCAATGCGCAGCCGGGTCACGTCATTGGGATCGCCGCCGTACCCAAAGTTGCTGAATGTCAAATTGTCGAACAACAATCCGTTGTGATCCAGCGACCGCATGCTGAGCGAATAATCGAACAAACGCAGCCCCGAACCCAAATTCTCAAACGTATCGTAAGTATTCTGGTTCCCGCTGATTTCGCTCGCGCGATAGCCAAATTCGATCGTCTGATGAATATTATAACCCCCCGAATTTATTCCTTTCGATTCCCCGGAATCATCCTGCGCGCGCGCCGCAGGCGAAAGAAAGAACGCCACGAAAAAGATAACGGTAGGAATTGCGCGAACCCCCAGGCGACGGTTCATGGCTTTTTTCCCCCAGCAGAAATCTCATTACCGGACTACCCTTTATTTAGCTTGCAGCCCGTTCGCTCATCGCAGCGAACCGCGCTAGCTGCATCATTTAAAGAACGTCGCATCGAAGTTCGAACCGTGAATCTGCGAATGGCATAGCACGCAAGACTGGAAAAAGCTCGCCTGGTTGTGGAACGAAGGTGCTCCCGGAGCGCCGCTGAAGCTGGACGTCGTGTGGCACTGCAAGCACAGCAGGTTCACGTTGCTCAGCTTCAACATGTGCGGATTCGGTCCGCCGTGCACCAGGTGGCAGGACTGGCAGCCGTCAACCTTCACGGGCGCGTGTTCGTACACAAACGGCCCCTGCTTATCCGTGTGGCAGGTGAAGCAGACCTGATCCTGCGTCGAGGAAGTTCGCACCTGTTTGGGCCGCACCGTGCCATGCGGGTTGTGGCAGTCGGTGCACTGCACCAGGCCCTCGTTCACGCGGTGGTGGAAAGGCATATCGAACTCCGCCTTCTTCGCCAGATGGCACGAATAGCAAAGCTCGGGCTGGGCCTTCACCAGCAGGAAATCGGAGTCTTTACCGTGGTGCGGCGAATGGCAGGAGACGCAACTGACCTCGTTCCGCGCGTGCTCGGAGTTGAGCGCGTTCATGTGCTGCGTGCCGCCCGCATGACAGCTCAGGCAGCGCGCGTCAATTTCTTTCGCGGAGGCTTTCTCAAAGAGGAATAACTTGGATGTGTCGCTCGGGTCTGCTACGTGGCTCGCCGCAGGGCCGTGGCAATCCTCGCAGCCGTGCTTGGCGATCCCACCTTCCTTGTACGTCTGCTTCCAGTGCGCCCCTTTCTCCCAGCCTGTGTAAATATCCGCGTGGCACGCCTGGCAGGCCTCCGCGCCAGCGTATCCGGAAGGACTCGCCGCAGCCGATGCGGGTGCCTGAGCCGCGGGCGGCGCAGCTGCCGCTGCGGGAGCCGGGGCCGATGCAGGTGCCGGTGTTTTCTGTTGTTGCGCCGCAGGCGCCGCAGCGGGTGTCGCCTGTGCCAACAGGGGTAGTGACCATAGCCCTAAAACCATCAGCAGTATTGAGGCTTTCAAAACGCCGCTCTGTGGCATCGCATACCCTCAACTGCTTCCAGGAGCAAACTACCCACATTCACTTGGCCGGGGTATTAATGAAAAAAGGAAATCGAAGGTGACGAATGTCACCTGAACTCGGTGTTTCGGTTCCGAAATGAAATTGCTCCTGAATGAAAATTTCCAATTTGGACCTAATTTCCCGCGAACTTCTCCATCGCCGCTCGCGCACACGATGTGCGTCGAACCTTCATATCCGCGGGATCTTGTTCATATGAAAAGCGCAACCAGCCATCGATCAAGATTGTCCGTCCGAAACAGCTGCCTTTCACGACCTCTTCAGCGCCGGATAAAGGGCAATTTGAGGGCCGTTCCTAAACGCTTGAAAGGGCCCCGATCGAACAGCCTCGAACTTGTATTCACGGCAAGTCTCATCGTTCGAATTTGCGCAACCCGCGCGTGCCAGCCAGAGCCCCGGCGGCCGTCACTTATAGCTTTCCATAAAAGGTCATGGTAAGACGGCAGGCAGCGATTCTACTGTGCAATACTGCACACTTTTTGAAACTTCCTGGCAAATCAACGGCAGCGCAGGCGCGCGCATTC
>DATNLN010000136.1:0-37484 GCA_035602855.1 Candidatus Acidiferrales bacterium | reverse complement strand
GAGATTGGCGAGAAGTTGGCGGTAGCGCGGATCGGAAGGAATGGCGTGCGCTACCAGCACGCTTTGATGATATTGGGAGCGGCGCGCCAGAAGCGTGGTGACGAAGGCGATGCCAAAGCTGCCTCCTTGATTGCGGAACAGATTGGTAAGGCTGGAGGCTTTGTTGTTCTTGTTTTTGGGCAAATTGGAATAGGCGAGCTGACTGACGGGCACGAAGAGCGTCGCGATTCCCAATCCTTGCATCACGCGCGCCAGCGCTTCGTGACGGTAATCGGTGGCGAGCGTGAAACTGGCGTAATACCACATGGCCAACGCGAAAACGAAATAGCCGAAAGCGAGGAGTCGCTTCACCCCTACTTTGGGCAGAATTCTGACGACCACGGGAGCGAGCATCACGATCACAAACGCCCCCGGGCCCAGAACCAGTCCGGCGTCGGTGGCGGTGTAGCCATAGAGGCGCTGCAGCATCTGCGGAATCAGCACGGTGGATCCGTACAGCGTGAACCCGAACAGAAAGTAGAAAATGTTGGCCAGCGCGAAATTTCTATCGGCAAGCAGGCGGATTTCGACCACGGGATCCGGGTGGCGCCACTCCCAGACGATAGCGAACAGCAGCGCGGCGATGGCGATCGCAAAAAAGCACACGATGAAATTGCTTTCAAACCAGTCCAATGTTTGTCCGCGATCCAGAACCACTTCCAGGCACGCGAAAGCCATGGCCACCGAGAAAATTCCCCAGCCATCTATTTTCAGTTTGCCATTTTTGCGCGCCGCTTCCACCTCGCGCTTGAATTCGGGCGGATCGGAGAGCAGGCGGCTGGTGAGGACGAGCGAGATGATGCCGATCGGAATGTTGATGAAGAAAACCCAGCGCCAGCTCCAGTGATCGGTGATCCAGCCGCCGAGTGGAGGACCGATCGCCGGCGCGGTGACGATCGCCATGCTGTACAAGGCGAATGCTGCGGCGCGTTTGGCGGCGGGAAAAGTATCCACCAGGATGGCTTGTTCCACCGGAGCCAGACCGCCGCCGCCGATTCCCTGCAAGACGCGAAAAAAGATGAGGGCGCCGAGGCTAGGGGCAAACCCGCACAGCAGCGAACTGACGGTGAAGGTTGCGACGCAAATCATGTAGTAGCGCTTGCGCCCCAGCAGACGGCTGAGCCAGGCAGACAGCGGCAAGACCACGGCATTGGAGACCAGGTAGCTGGTGAGCACCCAGGTGCTTTCGTCCGCGCTGACGGCAAGGCCGCCGGCGATATGGGGAAGAGAGACGTTGGCGATGGCGGTATCGAGAAGCTCCATGAAGGTCGCCAGAGTGACGGTGATGGCGATGAACCATGGATTGATGCCCACTCTAGGAGTGGGCAAACTTAGCGGAATGGCCGGAGCCAGCGCCTCGCTCATGAGTCCTCTCCTCTATTCGATGCATAAGAGACCGTTCGGTCTCATTCATTCTATGCTAGAATGACATAAAAGACCAGTCGGTCTCGGAACTGGTCCCGGGAGTTACGCATGACCAAGGGCGAGCAAACCAGGCGGGATATCGTCGCGAAAGCGGCGCCGCTCTTCAATCAGAAGGGCTTCGAGGGAACTTCGCTGGCGGACCTGATGCAGGCCACCGGTCTGCAAAAGGGTGGGATCTACCGCCATTTCTCGGGGAAGAAGCAACTGGCGGCGGAGGCGTTCGACTACGCTTGGGAAAAAGCCGTGCGCGGAAGGCTGGATGGCGTCGCGGATGTTGCGGATTGCGTGGACCGTCTGAAGAAAACGATCGACAATTTTGTGGAGAGGCGCGCGGGACTGGTGCCGGGCGGATGCCCGTTGATGAACATGGCTGTCGAGGCCGACGATGGAAATCCGGCGTTGCGCGCGCGAGCCAGAAAAGCCTTGCAGGGATGGACGGAACGCTTGTCCCGGATCACCGCGGAAGGCGTCAAGAAGCATGAAATTGACCGGCGCGTGACGCCGCGAGAGCTATCTGAATTGATCATTAGTTCGCTCGAAGGCGCACTGCTCGTCAGCCGACTGCAGAACGATGAAGGACCACTGCGCGCCATGCGACAGCATCTGGACGAATATCTTGAACAAAGTGTCCGCGCGAAGCGCCGTCCCGCTAGTTAGCCCGCTCTACCGCTCCCAGGCCTCGTTCCGCTGAGGTCCTGCTCTTTGCCCCGCCCTTTCGAACCGCCAAGAAAAACAGCTTGACATATTCCCATATAGGAATGTATTGTTGGCGCATGGCTCGAGCGGCTACGACGTCTGACGCTTTTAACGCAGTCGCCGAGCCCCGGCGGCGCGAGATATTGAACTATCTGGCGCTGCAGGAGCGGTCGGTGGGCGAGATTGCGGCGACGCTGGAATTGGAGCAGCCTTCGGTGTCGAAACATCTGCGGGTGCTGCTGGACGTTGGACTGGTGAACGTACGGCGGGAGGGACGCAGGATGATGTATCGAGTGAACGCGGAGGCGATCCGGCCGTTGCACGAGTGGACCAACACGTTTGCAAGGTACTGGCAGCATCAATTGAACCGTGTCAAGGAGCAGGCGGAGCGCAAAAGCAGTGCGTAGGCGAGCGCGATTGCAGCCGCCGAGCAGGCGGCAGGACAAATTCTAATTAAAGGAGAAAGCATGAATTCGACAGCGCTGAAAGTGAACCGGACGATCGAGGATCTGACGTTAAACGTTACGCAGGAAATTCATGTGCGGGCATCGCTGGAAGTCACGTTCGCGGCATTGCTGGAACAGCTGGGACCGCTGAATGAAACGCCCGACGGCAAGTCCATATCGCTGAAGATCGAACCGTGGCCGGGCGGGCGATGGTATCGCGACCTGGGCGGTGAGAACGGCCATTTGTGGGGTCATGTGCAATCGATCAAGCGGCCCACGCTGCTGGAATTCTATGGGCCGCTGTTCATGTCCTATCCGGTGAGCTCGAACGTGCAATACCGGCTGAGCGAAGCCGATGGCGGAACGCTGATCAAATTCCATCACCTGGCGTTCGGGCTGATTACGGACGAACATCGCGAGGGAGTTGTGAAGGGTTGGGCGCACATGAACGATGGCGTTCGCAAGCGGGCCGAAGCGCAGAGTTCGCGCTGAACGGCTTGGCGAAGAGAAGGGAGGAACACATGTGTCCAGCGTGCATTGCGAGCGCCGCATTGATTATCACCGGGAGCATGTCCACAGGCGGCCTGACGGCCCTCGCCGCGAAGAAGTTGCATGCGAAGAATAACGCGAACGACGGGGGCTCGTTCGATTCTGAAAGCCGTAAAGATCTCAGCAGCCAATCGGACACGCACGGAAAGGAGGAGTAATGAGACTTGCAGATTCCCTTTTGATGGAGTTTGACCAGGAAGCGCAGACAACCAAGCGGGTGCTGGAACGAGTTCCGGATGACAAGCTCAGTTGGAAACCGCACCCGACATCGTTCTCGCTGGGGCAATTGGCGCTGCACATAGCGTCCGGCCCGGGCCAGATTGCCGCGGCGGCTTCGCAAGACACGGCGGAAGCTCCCAGCTTCGCGCCGGCCGAGGCCAAGAGCCGGCAGGAGATCCTGGAAACTTTCTCTAGGAGCGTGGCGAGTGCGAGGTCCGCGTTGAAAAACATGGACGACGCCCGGCTCATGTCCGAATGGACTTTGACGAGAAATGGGAAAACCTTGATGGCCGTGCCCCGGATCGGATTCCTGCGTTCGATCCTGATGAATCATACCTATCATCACCGCGGACAGCTCTCCGTCTATCTGCGGATGCTGAATGTTCCGGTGCCTTCGATTTACGGGCCGAGCGGGGACGAGAATCCATTTGCTTAGTTTTGTGATCATCGCATCCACAACAATTCAAGACAAAGGAGACGACGATGGAATCAACAGCAGAAACGAAGCGGATCGATCAGCCGAACGTTGTGTCACATGCGGAGTGGATTGCAGCACGAACGGAGCTTTTGACTAAAGAGAAGGAGTTCACGCGGCTGCGCGACCAGATCAGCCGCCAGCGCCGGGAACTGCCTTGGGAACGGGTGAAGAAGGAGTACGAGTTCGAAGGGCCAACCGGCAAAGAGACGCTGGGCGGTCTGTTTGGCGGCAAAAGCCAGCTGATGATTTATCACTTCATGCTCGGTACAGGATGGGCGGAAGGTTGCCCGAGTTGCTCGTTTCTGGCGGATCATTTTGACGGCAGCGTCGAGCACCTGGCGGCACGGGACACCAGGCTGGTGGTGGTTTCACGCGCGCCGCTGGCGGAGATTGGCAGGTTCAAGATGCGAATGGGCTGGCGGTTCAAGTGGGTATCGTCATTCGAGAGCGACTTCAATCGCGATTACAACGTGTCGTTCACGAAAGAGGAAACCGCCAAAGGCCAGGTTTACTACAACTACGCGATGCAGCATTTTCCGAGCGAAGAAGGGCCCGGCGCGAGCGCGTTCTATAAGGATGCAGACGGAAACATCTTCCACACGTATTCCACCTACGGTCGCGGGTTGGATATTTTGGTTGGGGCGTACAACTGGCTGGACATGGCACCGAAAGGGCGCGATGAAGATGGTTTGGCGTTCTCGATGTCGTGGGTGCGGCACCATGACAAGTATGTTGACGGCCAGCTGGTGGATCCGACTCAGATCTATACGCAGCCCAAGAGTGCGGATGAGAAGTGCTGTTCCGGTGAGAACGACTAGCGAAGAATCTGCCGCGTGAGAATGTTTTTGCCGCGTCGGGCTAGAATATTCCTAACATCGTACGCTCGAACTTTGCAGGGGGAAATTGCTCGTGCAGCGAAATTGGGGCGGCCTAAGGCAGCCTCAAAGTTCGCGACAGCCTGCGCAGGTGATTTTGAAGAAACCACGCTAAGCCGCTGCTCGCTGATTGGTGTGCCTTTCACCTTGCAGCTTCTGCTGTGCTTTCCTGCATCGGCTCGTCTACGAGCGGATGGATCCGGTCATTCGCGGAGAGCAGCTTCCGCCCGAAATAATGTGAAGCTTGAAGAGTGGTCCGCAGAATATAATCCCGCGAGCGGGGGCGGCGATGATGTGAGGTTGGAAGCCGCCTGCGGAATGGGGTAATGCGGCAAGAGGCGGCGAAATGGTTGGTCCGACAGAGGAGAAGCCGAAAGCCGCTTTAGGCGATTACCTGGCAGCCGAGCGCACGCTTCTTGCATGGGTTCGCACAGGCCTGGCGTTGATGGGCTTTGGCTTCGTGGTGGCGCGTTTCGGACTATTTCTGCAAGAGCTCCAGGCCGTCCAGAAAACTTTGTCGGGACAATCGTACGGGCTCTCGCTGTGGTTCGGCACCGCGCTAATCGCTGTGGGAGTGATTGTGAATCTATTCGCAGGATGGCAACACGCTCGCTTGGTGCGGGATCTAGACCGCGGCGGTGCAGCGCATGCTCGTCCTGCGGCGCCGGCAGTTGCGATCGCATGGTTCCTGGCGTTGGTCGGTCTGGCGATGACTATCTATCTGATTTCGGTGCGCGGTTCCGCGCAAGCAGGTTCTGAAAACAATTCCCGGAACAACGAGGAGACACCCATGACATCAACGGCACCCGTTGCGGACAACGGAATCATCCATAAGGCCAGCAACCATTCGGTAGACAAAACGGTGGAGAAGCTCAAAGGCATTCTGCAAGCGAAAGCCGTGACGCTCTTCGCTTTGGTGGACCACAGCGGAGAGGCTGAGAAGGCTGGACTGAAGATGCGTCCCACGAAGCTGCTGATCTTCGGGAACCCCAAGAGCGGCACTCCGGTGATGGTAGCGGCGCGCAGCGCGGCGATTGATCTGCCAATGAAGATTTTGGTTTGGGAAGATGCTGGCGGGAGGGTCTGGGCTTCCTACAATAGCCCATCCTATTTGCAGCAGCGGCACGGCATTCCGCAAGAGCTGCTGCAGAATATTTCCGTTGCGGAAGCGCTGACGGCCCAGGCGACCGAGTAGTCAGTAAAGATTCGCCAGTCCGATGAGAATTCGCTACGTTCCGTTTTCTCTATGCTCCGTCTAGTGCACACCCGCGTTCGCAAAATCTTGCGGGCCCGGCAACGATCCGCGCAAATACGTGGCGTCCCAAGTGAATTGCCACCGGCCTTTCTCGCGCGCGAAACGCAGCGGGCCCGGCGTGAAGTCTACCCACTGGCTCCATTGGCCGCCGTGTTTGCTGACCACGACGTTGGACATGCCGTCCAGAACCATCGTGGTCTGCCCCCCAGCTTCGCGACAGGACGTGGGCTGGAAGTGCGCGCGCCCCACCCATTCAAAGCCGTTCAGTTTGTCCGAGTCGCTCAGGTCCTGCGGCTCCATTTCTTTGATGGTGAGCGCCCGGCACTGCCTGAGAAAGTGATCGGGCGCGTAGGGGCTGCCCGAGACGATGGCTGTCGTCCAACCGTCAGATCCTTTGAGCCAATGGTGCTGGAGTTCCGCCATGGCCGCGTGTTGCGCTTCGCGGTCGGCGCTGGTGAGGCCGGGAATTTCCTCTTTCGTAGAGCTGTCCGAGCTTGCATTGCCGCAGCCTGCGGGTCCGAGGAGCATCGCTAGCGCGAGAGCGGCGAGCGATGTGGCGCGATAGACTTTCATCGCTAAGTTCCTTTCTTTGCGAAATTACGCGCGGCGCGGCGCGACTGTTACTTCGCTTTCTCCAGGCGCGGAATCATGCTGTCGCGGGGGCCGTCAATCGTGCCGTCTTTGTTGATGGTGAAAACCAGGGGGCTCGGGAGCATCGGCCCGAAATCGCCGCGAGCGACAATCTTGTCGCCCTGGATTTTGTAGGTGCCGTCCACGGCGTAGGCGCCCAGGGCTACGTAGGCTTTCCCGTCTTTGAATTCGGCATTGATCGTACCGCTCGGGTCGCGATATTTGCCTTCGGCGCCGCCGCCACACCCGATGGCCAGAGTTGCGCCAGCCAGAACGAAAACCAGAAGCGCATTGCGGATCGCTGTGCCATTCATAAGGTTCTCCTGAACAGGAATTCCAGTTTGTGGATTTCGAGACAACGCTCGGCCATCTCCCATCGCATTTTCAGGCCGTGTGACATCAGGCCATCCGTTGCCGTATGGCCGCATACGGTGCTACAGTTCCGTGCCAAGACAGGGCCTAGAGCCGGCAATCGATGGATATCCGAGTATGACCCTTCACTTCACAATGCGCGAAAGCGAACGAAAAACCGTCACGGCGGCTAAGGTGACTTCATCGGCAGAAGGGCTGGCGGCCGAACCGACCAACCTGCCGACCGCAAGCAGGCAGGCGCTGGATCAACTGTTCAGCGTCACCTACGAAGAGCTACGCAGGCTGGCATCCAGCGTCCGGCGCGGCGATCCGAGCGCCACGCTTAGTCCCACGGCTCTGGTGAACGAAGCCTGGCTGAAGCTGGCGAAATCCCCTGACGTTGGCGCAACGTCGCGGCTGCATTTCAAACGCATCGCGGCGCGCGCCATGCGGCAGCTGCTGGTGGAGGCTGCGCGGCGCCGGAATTCCGGTAAGCGCGGCGGCGGGGCGAAAATTACGGTAACTTTTGACGAAGCGTTTCAGAAGAAACCCGCCGGTGAAGACGAGTTGCTGGCGCTAAATACCGCACTGGAAGCGCTGGCGCGCATGAATCCGCGGCAAGCGGTAATGGTGGAAAGCCGGTTCTTCGGAGGACTGGATATTCCCGAGACGGCGGCGCTGCTGAACGTATCCGAAGCCACGGTTCTGCGCGATTGGCGAGCTGCAAAGGCCTGGTTGACTCACGAACTTCGCAAGGCGTAACGGCTGATCGGCACGCGGTTTTCTTTCCTTTTCGGCCGGGGACCTATGATGGACAGCACCCGCTGGCAGAGAGTCCAAACTCTTTTTCACGAAGCTGCCGATATGCCAGCGTCCGAGCAGCGCGTTTTTCTGGAAACGCATTGCGGCGGGGATGCGGGACTTGTCAGCGAAGTCCTGATCCTGCTGGAAGAAGACGCGCGCGGTGGATCACTGCTGGACGGCGATGTGGCCCAGGTCGCGTCCCAAATTTTCAACGATTCGCCTTCCGGCTCACTCCCCTTCAAGGAATTTGGACCATACCGGATCAAACAGGCCCTGGGCGAGGGCGGGATGGGCGTGGTGTACCTTGCGCAGCGCGAGGATCTGGGGAATGAGGTCGCGATCAAGATTTTGCGCGATGCCTGGGTTTCTCCTGCGCGCCGCGAGCGATTTAATGCCGAGCAGCGCACTCTGGCGCAGCTCAACCATCCCTCCATAGCGCGGCTATACGATGCGGACACTTCGCCGGACGGCACTCCCTTCTTCGTGATGGAGTTTGTGGAAGGCGTTCCGCTCACGGATTTTTGCAAAACGCAGCAGTGCTCGATTGCGGAGCGTTTGCGTTTATTTCGAGCGGTCTGCGAAGCGGTGCTGTACGCGCATCAGCACGCGGTGATTCATCGCGACCTGAAGCCTTCCAACATTTTAGTCAAGGGCGATGGAAGCATTCGGCTGCTGGATTTCGGCATCGCCAAGCACCTGGAAAATCTGGGCGAGTTGGTGGATCAGACCATCACGGGCTTGCGACTGATGACGCCCGCCTATGCCGCGCCGGAGCAGATTCGCGGCGAGCAGGTGGGGATCCAGAGCGATGTCTATTCTCTGGGAGTCGTTCTCTACGAACTGCTGGCGGGGCGATTGCCGTTTAATTTAACCAAGTGCACTCCGTCGCAAGCGGAAAAAGTTCTGACCGAGCAGGAAGCTGAGAAGCCGTCGGATGTTGCCGGGAATGCGGCAGCAGCGGCCCAAACGAACGGCAACGGTGTGACGGCGAGCCGGGCGGCCTGGGCCGACCTGGATGTGCTGTGCCTGACGGCGATGCACAAAGATCCGCAACGCAGGTACCAGTCGGTGGAAGCGCTGATCCGGGATGTGAATCGCTATTTGGACGGGGAGCCGCTGGAGGCGCGGCCCGATACATGGCGCTACAGATTGGGCAAGTTCGTGCGGCGGCATCGGCGGTTGGTCTCGGCAGCCGCTGCGGTGTTTGCGCTGGTTGTTGGCCTGGTGATCTTTTACACGGTTCGATTGACCAGGGCGCGCAATGCGGCTTTGATGCAAGCCGCACGAACCCAGCGCATTCAACGATTTATGCTGAATCTATTTCAAGGAGGGGATCCAGCCGCGGGACCGGCCGATGATTTGCGCGTGGTGACGCTGCTGGATCGCGGCGTGCAGGAAGCGCGCAGCCTGGATTCTGAACCCGCGGTGCAGGCCGAACTCTACGAAACGTTGGGAGGCATTTACCAGAAGCTCGGCAAGCTGGAGCAGGCGGACTCGTTGATGGAATCGGCGCTGGCAAAACGCGAAGCGCTCTACGGTCCGGATAGCACCGAGACGGCGAAGGGACTGCTGGCGCTGGGTTCTCTGCGCGATGCAGAGGCAAGGTATGGCGATGCCGAGCGCCTGATTCGGCAGGCGCTCGATCAGGATAGGCGTCTGTTGCCGGCCAGCGACCCAGCGGTGGCGAAGGCGATGCTAGCGCTCGGGGGAGTGCTGGAAGATCGCGGTGCCTACGACCAATCCATCGCAATTCTGGAGCAGACCGTGCAGCTTTATTCGGCTCCGGGAGCGCAGCCCGTGGAACTTGCCGATAGTTTGTACGAACTGGCTAACGCGCATTTTTATGCAGGGCATTACGAAAAGTCCGAAGAGATTAACGAGCGCGCTTTGGCGATGTATAAACAGATTTATGGCGAACGTCATCCGAGGGTGGCCGAAATCTTAATCAATCTGGGCGCGATCCAGCTCGACACGGGACACTACGCCGCGGCGGAGCAGTTTGACCGCCGGGCGCTGGACATCGTGCAGGCCTGGTACGGCAAGGATAATCCCGAGACGGCTACGGATTTGACGATTCTGGCGCGGTCGCTGGTTTACCAAAAGCGCTTTGACGAAGCGTCGGACCTGCTGCAGCAATCGCTGGCAATTAAAGAGCGCACATGGGGGAAGGTGCACCCTTCTGTTGCGTCGACGCTGAACGAGCTAGGATCGGTCGCGCTGCAGGAAGGCAAGTACGACGCGGCGGAGCAATACTTCACGCGCATGGGGGACATTTACAGGACCGAATACGGGGAGCAGCACTATCTCTATGCCACCGCGCTTTCTAATTTGGCCAGCGTGTACACGGCGCAGCAGCAGTGGAGTCGCGCGGAGAAGCTCTACCGCCAGGCGATTCCCATATACGTGGAATCGCAATCACCCACGCATATCAACACCGGCATTGCGCGAATCAAATTGGGCAGAACTCTGTTGCGCCAGCATCGCTATGGCGATGCTCAGGTTGAAACACATGCGGGATACGATATTTTGAGCACGCAGATGGACCCGAAAGTGAGCTGGCTGGTGAGTGCGCGCAAAGATCTAGTGGAAGAGTATGAAGGACTGCAGCAGCCCGAGCAGGCGGCAAAGTTCCGCGCAGAGATCGCGACAAACGACGCGAAGGCGCCGGATATTTCCGCCAAGAAGTAACCTTCCGGCTTGTCTTGGCCTGGCGTGGATCTAGAGATCCAAGTCGCTGAGTCCGGGATGATCCGCGGGGCGAACGCCCAGAGGCCAGTGAAACAGCCGCTCGGAATCCTTGATGGGTAGATCGTTGATGCAGGCGTGGCGGTGATGCATGACGCCCTCGGCGTTGAATTCCCAGTTTTCGTTGCCGTAGGAGCGATACCATTGGCCGGAATCGTCGTGTGATTCGTAGGCGAAGCGCACGGCGATGCGGGCGCCGTCGAAGGCCCAGAGTTCCTTCATAAGGCGATAGTCCAGCTCGCGATTCCATTTGCGCGTGAGGAACCTCATAATTTCCTCGCGGCCATGGATGAATTCCGCCCGGTTGCGCCAGCGGCTGTCTACGGTGTAAGCCAAGCAAACACGCTGCGGATCGCGCGAATTCCAGCCGTCTTCGGCTTTGCGAACTTTTTGCATGGCTGTTTCGTGGGTGAAGGGCGGGACTAAACTGATCTGGGGTTGGCTAGCCATTCCGTTTCTCCTTGTTCTCTGTCGCCGGGTGCTGAGGTTCGGATTGCTGCGGCAAAACCGTGAAGCCGAGGACCTGCAAATCCTTGCGAAGTTGTGCGACCGACTGAAAGCGGATGCCGTGAATCCCGGCGGCCCGCGCCTGTTCCAGATTTACGTCCCTGTCGTCAATGAACAGCGCTTCGGCAGGCTCGACCCCCAGTTCGTTGATGCAATGCTGGTAGATCGCAGGTTCGGGCTTCACGCTGCGGACTTCTGCGGAAAAAATGTGATGGTCGAAATGGCTGATCCATGCGAAGTTCTTGCGCACGTGCGTAGCCATGTCGGTGGGCATGTTGGACAAAATCGCCGTTTTGAATCCCTCCGCGTGAAGTTGCTGAACCCAGAGGACCATCGCGTCGTCGATGTCGCTCCACAATTCCAGATCCAACTGGCGCGCTTGTTCGATCGCGGCCGCGGTGATTTCGACACCGGCCTGCGCCGCGAATTTCTGCCAGTACTCGGCCGGTAGCAAGTCTCCGCGGTCGTACGGCGCGCGTGTCTCCAGATAGATCGGAAGAAAAGTTCGCGGATCCATCTGGAATAGGAAGGCGAGCCGTTCGATGGCTTCGGCCGAGGGAACATGGCAGAGGACCTCGCCGAAATCCAGAATCACCGCGCGGATTGGCGGCAGCTTGGCGGCTGGATTGACGGGGTCGGCGGCCATCCATCCTCTCCCTTCAAGACGCGACGGCACCGAGCGCCAGATCTTCCGCCGCCAGCTGCAGATAATCCTGCAGTACGGCGACGACCAGATTGTGATCTTCGCGCTGCGGCAATCCGGAAACCGTGATCGTGCCGACGCAGCCTGTTCCGGCGAGAAAAATCGGGAAGCATCCGCCGTGCGGAGCGTAATCCTTCGCATCGAGGCCGGCTTTCTCGTGCAGAGTGGTTTGAGCGCGCTGATGCGTCAGGCCAATGGCGTAGGAACTGCGGTGATAGCGCTCGACCACGTTGCGTTTGCGGCGAATCCAGTCCCAATTGTCCGGAGTGGTTCCCGGCATGGCGTAGGAAAATAATGGATGGCCGTTGAGATGGATAGCAACAGCTACTGCGACGCCCCGTTTTTCGGCTGCGGCTTTGAGGGCGCTTCCCAGCGCCCAAGCCGCTGCGGAATCGAAGCTTTTGAATTGCAGGCGTTTTTCCTGTAGCGCGATTTTTTCCAGGTCTTGATCAATCGTCATGGAATTTCCATTGGCAGAACGGGCAATCGAACGATCCGTGTTCGCGGACTACGAGCGCAAGCAATGATCCGCGACAAATGATAGCAGATTCTCCGGTCGTCACAATTTGATCTGCGTGAAGGGCAACTCAGCGCGCGCGGCGGAGCTTTTGACTCCGGTTTCGAGCACATGGATCACAGCCAAGCCTTCCTCGGCTGTCACCGGATTGGGCGCGCCGAGGGTAATCGCATCGCGAATGCCCTGGTAGTAGGCGGGATAGTTCCCCGGAAGATTCGGCTCTTGCCGCTCATCGAAGCCGTCGCCTTTCTTGGTGATGAGCGTTCCCGTTTGCGGGTCCTGGCCCCAACCGGGACTGCCTGGGATTTCCCCGCGCTTGAGCGCCTCTTCCTGGGGGTCCATGCCGAATTTCGTGTAGCTGCCCAGCGCGCCATGAACGATGAATCGCGGAATTTCCGCAAGCACCAGTGAGGCGCCGTGGAGAATCACGCGGCTGCGGCCGTAGCGGAGGATTGCATGAAAGTAATCAACCGCCTGACCGCGCGGGCGCTGCATCTCGAGATCCGCATAGATCGCTTCCGGTGGGCCGAACAATTGCAGCGCCTGATCCGCAAGATGCGAGCCGAGATCGAACCAAATGCCGCTGCCGGGCCCGGGTTGTTCCCGCCAGCGCTGGCGCGGCTCGGGTCGATAGCGGTCGTAGTGCGATTCGAAATGGGCGACTTCGCCGAGCGCGCCGTCGGCAAGCACTTTGCGCAAAGTGAGAAAATCCGAATCCCAGCGGCGATCTTGAAAGACGGAGAGTAATCGCCCGCGCGCCTTTGCCAATTTAATTAATTCCGTCGCTTCCGCCACGGTGTTCGTGAACGGCTTGTCCACGACGACATGTTTGCCGGCGTGGAGCGCTTTGCTGGCCAAATCGAAGTGCGCGATGTTCGGCGTCGCGATCACGATCAAATCAATTTCTGGAAGCGCGAAGGCGTCCTCCGCTTTCGCGAGCACGGTCACATCGTAATCTTTTTTGACCTTGGCGCTGTCGCTGGAAACGATGTGGGTGAGGCGCAATCCCGGCACGTTTGTGAGCAGCGGGGCGTGGAAAGTTTTGCTGGCAAACCCGTAGCCGAGCAGCGCGACTTGCAGCGGCGCGCCGGTTTTCTGACGATCTTCCAAGGGTTAGGCTCCTCAGGCGGCTCCGGCTCGCCCAGAACGGAAAGTGCTTGCGACATCAAACGTCATTATCTATTCTCTAACCGCGCCGGAACGGCGATCCCAACGCGACATTCTACTTGAGGTGGCCGAAACTTGCCTCTAGGACTACGGTTATTTCGCTGTGCGGCTTTTTTAGCTCTTCCGTTTCTGCTGATTCCCGCCATCGTTTCGGCTCAAGCCGCTTCGCGTGTGCTCGAAGCGGAGTGGGAGTTTCGCGCCGTCCGTGGCACGGATCGCGCGGACTTGAAGGACTGGCATCCCGCGCAAGTTCCGGGGGTGGTGCAGACCGATCTGCTGCGCGATGGCTTGATCCCTGATCCTTTTTACCAGGACAACGACACGCGCTTGCAGTGGATTGGCCTGACGGATTGGGAGTACCGCACAACTTTTCAGGCCGATGCCGCGACGCTTGCGCACGATCATGTGGACCTGGTTTTTGAAGGGCTGGACACGTACGCGGACGTTTATGTGAACGAGCAGGCTGTGCTGCACAGCGACAATATGTTCCGGCGCTGGCGCCTGCCGGCGAAAACTTTGCTCAAGGCCGGACCGAATACGCTGCGCGTGGTGTTTCATTCTGCGATCGAATCGATGATCCCGAAAGTGAAGGCGCTGCCGTATATTTTGCCGTCGGTCACCTCGCACATGACGGGAAACGAAGAAGACATCGCCACCGCGCCCTACACGCGCAAGGCGCCCTATCAGTACGGCTGGGATTGGGGGCCGCGCTATGTGACCGAGGGAATTTGGCAGCCGATTCGCCTGGAAACGTGGGACGCGCTGCGTATCGCAAACTTTCACGTGCAACAGCAGAGGGTCGTGAAGGAATTCGCCGCACTTGCTGCGGAGCTCGAAATCGAGGCGAGCCGCAGCACGACTGCGACCGTCGAGATCGACTATGGCGAGCTGACGGGCACTTCCGCTGCGCCCATTCGGCAGAGCGTCCCATTGGAGCCGGGGCTGAATCGCATCAGCGTTCCGATTCACATCGCCAACCCCAAGCTGTGGTATCCGCTCGGCTATGGAGCGCAGGACCGCTATCGCTTTGCGGCTACGGTTCGTACCGGGCGTGATGTCGCCGCGGATGCTGCGCTGAAAACGGGGCTGCGTTCGATCGAACTGCGTCGCGAGGTGACTGCGACGGGCAAAAGTTTCACTTTCGTCGTCAACAGCATTCCGGTTTTCGCCAAGGGCGCGGACGTGATTCCGTTCGATAGCTTTCCCAATCGCGTGACGCCGGAAATTCACCGCCAGATTCTGGAAGCAGCGCGCGATGCGCATATGAACATGGTGCGGGAATGGGGCGGCGGATATTACGAGTCGGATGATTTTTACGATATCTGCGACGAGCTGGGCATCCTGGTATGGCAGGAATTTATTTTCGGCGGTGACATGGTTCCGGGCGGCGCCGATTTTCAGGCCAGTGTGCGACAGGAGGCCGTCGAACAGGTCGAGCGCCTGCGCGATCATCCCAGCATCGTGTTGTGGTGCGGCAACAACGAAATTGAGACGGGCTGGGTACGCTGGGACGATCGAAAGACCTTCAAGGAGGCGGTTTCAGCGGCCGATCGCGAAAAGGTTTGGACGGATTACGTCGTGCTGTTCCATAACGTGCTCGCGGGCGTCGTCGCGCGTTACGCCGATCCCGTGCCCTACTGGGCCAGTTCACCGAGCGCGAATTTCGAAGATCCACCGGACAGCCAAACCAACGGCGACATGCATTATTGGCAGGTGTGGCATGCGCTGGCGCCAATTGAAATGTACACGCAGCAATTCCCTCGCTTCATGTCCGAGTACGGATTCCAATCTTTTCCGGAAATGCGCACCATTCGCACGTTCGCACAGCCGGGCGATCTGGACATCCGCTCGGCTACCATGCAGGACCACCAGAAAAATCATGGCGGCAATGAGCGGATCTTAAGCTACATGCTGCGCTGGTATCCGGAGCCGAAGGATTTCGCTTCGTTTGTGTACTTGAGCCAGGTATTGCAGGCCGAAGCCATCAAGGTGGGGGCGGAGCATTTGCGGCGGCAGCGGCCGAACACCATGGGTTCGCTGTACTGGCAGTTGAACGACTGCTGGCCGGTGGCTTCCTGGGCGAGCATTGATTACTACGGCCGGTGGAAGGCGCTGCAGTATTACGCGCGCAGGTTTTACGACGACGTGATCGTTTCGCCGTTCGCGCATGACGGAAAGGTCGATGTCTATGTCGTGTCCGACAAATTGCAACCGCTCAGCGGCCGGATCCATACGCGCTTGCTGGATTTTTCCGGCAAAGTGCTGACCGAAAAAACGCAGGACGTGCAGGTGCCTGCGCAATCCAGCGCGGTGTATTTCACCTTGGACGAGAAGGAGCTGCTGGCGAACGCTGACCCGCAGAAAAGTTTTCTGGTGTTCGATCTGGCGGCTGGCGGAGAAAACGTGTCGCGGAATCTGATTTTCTTCGACACCATGCACAATCTGGATCTGCCGGCGCCTGCGCCTATCGAAACATCGCTTGCGAATACGAACGGCACGTTTGTGGTAACGCTGCGTTCGCCCGTGCTCGCGCGCAGCGTCTATCTATCGTTCGGCGATCTGGACGTCGAAACCGCGGATAATTATTTTGATTTGCTGCCGGGCGAATCGGTCACAGTGAAACTGAAGGCGCCTTCGTCCGTGCCGATCGAGCAGCTCAAGAGCTCGCTGCAAGTGATATCGCTGACGGACGCCTTTCCAGCGTCTCCGACCATGCACTAAAGCGCGCCGCAATATTTAAATTCTGAAATCTATTTCCGATTTGCGGCCGCTGCCGTATCCGCCGAAAGCGTGAGGCCGCTGTGGAGTTGGATATCCTGGCTTGAACGCCCCACGAGAATTTGGAATTCTCCCGGATCCGCGCGCCACGATTTCGCGTCTGCATCGTAATAGGAAAAAGCGCGGCCATCCAGAATCACGATGGAAGTTTTTGTCTCGCCCGGTTTCAAATTGATTCGCGCGAATCCTTTTAGTTCCTTCGCGGGCCGGGGAACCCTGGGGTGCGCCTCCGCTACATAAATTTGCGCAACGTCGGCGCCCGCGCGCGCACCCGTGTTCGTGACGTCGAAGGAAACCTGGTACAGCGGCACCGACAATCCGTTATTTTTCGCGCCCGAGTCCACCGGCTTGATGGCCAGATTTCCGTAGTTGAAAGAAGTGTACGACAGTCCGTAACCGAATGGAAACAAAGGCTTTGTTCCGTTGTGCTCGTAGCCGCGATAGCCCACGAACACGCCTTCCTTATAGATGACGCGATTGCTTCCCGCCGCGGGGTAGTAGCTGTCGTGAACCGGATTGTCTTCCCAGCGGCGTTCGAATGTTGCCGCCAGACGGCCTGAGGGATTCACGTCGCCGAACAGAATTTCTGCAGCCGCCTTGCCGCCTTCCTGCCCTGGATACCAAGCTTCCAGCAGCGCCGGCACGCGATCGATCCATGCGTTCATGTCCGCTCCGCCACCGGAAGTAAGGACGACGATCGTGTTCTTGTTCGCCTCAGTCATTTCCTGAATTAATTCGTCTTGCCCCGGAGGCAGGCGGAACGTGCGGTCGGCGCCTTCGCTTTCCGATTCCGGATCAAAACCCACCGCGACGACAACGACACCCGCCTTCGCCGCCAGCTTCTTTGCGTCCGCGAGCACGTAGCTGTCCTGGCGTGCAATTCCCATGTGCAGGTGTCCGCCTATCCAGCGGGACTCGCCGTGATGTTCGAGCACAACTTTGTGCGGCGTGGCATCGAAGGAAAGCGGGGCGACGCCCAGCAGTTCTTTGGAAACAGTCCAATCGTCGAGGACGATTTTGTCGTCGACATAGACACGGTAGAAGCCACCGTCTTCTCCTGATGAGGTAGCGAAGAGATCGTATTTGCCGGGGGCGCTCGGCGTGTAGTAGCCCGTCCAGCGAGAGGACAACGCCTCGGCAGGCAAGCTCTTGCGGCTGGGCGGTCCGAAATCCACGTGATCCTCGGTGCGCGTGAGGAACGGCGTTCCCTGCAAATCTGCATTGCTGAAATGTTCTGCCTTAAATCCCGGAGTCCCACCCGACGCAGCGGTCGAGCAGGAAGTGGCCGCCGCCATTTCGCTGACGGTGTGAATACCCGGGCTGTAGAAAACTGAAGCGGCATTTCCCACGTAGTTACTGATGCCTTGCAGAAAACTGACGGCTTCGAAGGGCACCACGCGAGCGCTGCCCCCGCCCTCCGGAACCGCGGGATAAGCATCGGGTCCGACAACCAGTATGGATTTGACTGCGTCCTTGTTGAGCGGCAGCAGATTGCCGTCGTTCTTCAGCAGCACGGCGCCTTCGCGCGCCGCTTGCAGCGCGACCTGATCGCCTTCGCGGTTGTAACGCGAGATCGCAAGATCGGTCTGTTCATGGTCGAGCCAACCGAACTGAATTGCGACGCGCAGAATGCGGCGCACTTTGTCGTCAATGGTCGCGACCGAGACTTGTCCTTGTTGAATTGCCGGAAGCAACTTCTCTCGGTTCATGAATTTTCCCGACGGCATCTCCAGATCCAAGCCTCCGTTGGCAGCTCCCACCGCGTCGTAGGTGGAGGTCCAGTCGGACATGAGGATGCCGTCGAAGCCCCACTCCTTCTTCAATATTTCGATATTGAGGCGGGCGTTCTGCGTCATGTGGGTGCCGTTGGTCAAGTTGTAGGAATCCATCACCGCGCGCACATGGGCTTGTTTTACGGAGGCCTCGAATGCGGGGAGATAAATTTCGCGCATGGTACGCTCGTCAATGATGGAATCGGTGTTGTGACGATCGTAGTCGGAGTTGTTTCCCATGAAATGCTTGGCCGTCGCGCTCACTCCCTGGCTTTGCATTCCCTGGATGTAGCCCACGGCGATTTGCGACGCGAGATACGGATCTTCGCCCATGTATTCGAAATTGCGGCCGTTCATGGGCGCGCGATAGATGTTGAAGGCGGGCCCGAGCATGAAGTGCACACCCTTGGCGCGGGCATCGCGTGCGATTTGGGTTCCCACTTCCGCGGCGAGCGCGGGATCCCACGAAGACGCGAGCGAAATTCCGCCGGCCATGGCGGTGGCAGGGCCGCCGTGGCGGACTCCGATGGGGCCATCAGCCATGCGCAAGCGAGGCAGGCCAAGATCGGGATAGGCGCGGATGTAAAACTCGTCCTGGCCGCCGATCATGTCAATTTTCTGCTCCAGCGTCATCTTGCTGAGGATCGCTTCGACGCGTTCGTCGACGCCGTCCGGAGCGGGGGTTGCGGAAGGAACCAGCGCGGCAGTGATCGCAATAAAAAACAAAGCGAAAATCACAGCGATTTTGCGCTGCGCTAGCGTGGTGTCCGTGCGTGCAGGTATCATCGGCTCTCTCCTTCGACTCTTGCGTGCAATTATTTATTTCGGCGAAGCTTCGCTGTGGCCCGTGTTGCCCTGCAATTTGTGGAATTCTTCCATTTCGCGGTCTGCGTCCGCCGATTTCCCCTGCTTGCGATAAATGCCGGCCAGACCAAAATGCGCTTGGGCGGCCAGGTCGGTATCTTTTTCCTCGCGCAGAAGATGTACCCAGGACTTTTGAGCCAAGTCCTCGTCTCCATCCATCGCTGCAGCTTTACCCAGCATGTAAAGCGTTTCCGGCATGTCTTGTTTCAATTGATCGGAATGTGCGAGCGCCTCGCCTGCTTCGTGGAATTTCCCTAGTTGCACCAAGGCTTCGCCCAGACGATAAAAAGCTTCGGGGCTGCCGGGCTGGGTTTCGGTTTCGAGCTGGAATTGTTCGGCGGCCTTGTCCCATTGCTGCGCGCGTGCGTAAAGCTCGCCGAACTCCAGGTGCAGGCCGGCGGTCTGCGGTCGCAAGCGCAACGCTTCGAGAAATTCGCGTTCGGCGGCGGGAACATCGCGCAGCGCGGCATAATCCTGCGCCATCATCTGATGTGCGCGCGCGGAATCCGGGAAGCGCGCTTCGAGTTCGTCAAAAACTTGTTTGGAGAGCAGGCCGGAAGCGCGGCCGTAGTAATACAGAAGGTCGGGGTCATTCGGATTTTGCGCCAAGGCCTTTTGCAGGACGGTCACAGCGTCCGGCAATCTTCCCGCTTCGAGCAGCGCGATGCCGAGCGCCTCCACTTCGTGCGCCTTTTCCAGATGCGGAATGGCTTCGCTCGCGTAACCTTGCGCGAGCAGCGCGTATCCCAACAGCCGGTGGGCGCCCTCGAGACCGGGGCTGAGTTCGACGGCGCGCCGCAACGGCGGAATCGCGGCCGCGTAGTCGTGTTTTTCGATGTAGACGTCGCCCAGATCTACGAATGCGACGGCTAGCTTGGGATCGAGTTCGGCGGCTTTCTGAAATTCGGCCACGGCCGCATCCAATTGGTTGCTTTTTTCGGCCTCTACTCCGGCATGCAGATGCTGCAGGGCCGGCGACGGCGCAGACGTCTGCAGCGCGAGCAGAAGTGAAAGTAAAACGCCGCTCATGATTTTTCCGGCTCGCGGACTTCGAGAAATTGATCGGCTTTCACGCTCTCCAGGACCTGATGGGTACCAGAAGGCCAGCGGACTTCGACTTTCGCAACCTCCGCGGCGCCCAGACCAAAGTGCAAGCGCTTGTCGCTGGCCGAGATGTAGCTGCCGGACGTGGTCGCGAATCGCGTCTGGCCGTTGACCTGCACGCGCGCGCCCAGTCCGTCGCGGTTGCTGCGCGTTCCACGCAACGTGACGGAAAGCCAGTGGCCCGTGCCCGCGTGATTCATCAGCACCAGGGGTTCCCCGCCAAGCGAGGTTACAACGACATCGATCCCGCCATCGTTATTTAAATCGCCGAATGCGGCGCCGCGGCCGGCTATCGCGGAAGTGATCCCCGAATCAGCGCGCTCGAAGCGGCCGTTGTGATTGAGCGCGAGCAGCGGAGGCTCTTTGTAATGCAGCATGTGATCAATCTGCTCGACATTGTCCAGCACGTGGCTTTGCGCGACGAACAAATCCTTCCAGCCATCGTTGTCGAAATCCTCGAAGCCAACGCCCCAGCCGGAGCTGGCAGCCGAGAGCAAGCCCAGGCCGGCCTGCAGACTGCGATAGCTGAACGAGCCGTTGCCGTCGTTGTGAAAGAGCGCATAAACCTCGCGCGGTAGCACGGTCACCAGTATGTCCGGGCGCCCGTCGTTGTCATAGTCTTGAAAGACAGTGCCCATGCCGGAAAGAGGCTTGCCATCGGCGGTGAGAGCGGTGCCGGCTTCCAGAGCGCGTTCGCTAAACGTTCCGTCGCCATTGTTGTGGAATAGAAACTGGCGCATGCCGTCGTTCGAAACGAAAATATCGGTGAATCCGTCGTCGTCGTAATCGGCGAACGAGACGCCGAGCGAGCGTCCCTTGAGCGCGGCAATTCCGGAATGCTGGCTTACGTCTTCGAAAGTGCCGTCGCCGCGATTGCGATAAAGGATATTCGTGGTGGAGGGAAATTCGGCGGGCGGGCAGTAGGTCTGCCACTCGCCGCCGCAGATTTTGCTGTGCTGCGTGTCCCAGAGCATGTAGCGCGTGACGAACAGATCGAGGTGGCCGTCGTTGTCGTAATCAAAGAAGCCGGCCGAGCAGCTCCAGCCTCCGGCCGCGACGCCGGCTTTGGCGGTAACGTCAGTGAAAGTGCCATCGCCATTGTTGTGGTAGAGCGTATTTTTTCCGTAGTTCGTTATGTAGAGGTCGGGGAAGCCGTCGTTGTCGTAGTCTCCGACTGCGACGCCCATGCCGTAGTTGCCGTCGCCCGCGCTCGCCAGTCCAGCTTGCTTGGTAACGTCCGTGAAGCTGCCATCCGGATTTTGGCGATAGAGACGATTCCAGTTGCGTGGATCGTGACGGTCGAACGTCTCCGGCGGATGCATTGGGTTGCTTAGCTGTCCGCTATTCACCAGAAAAATGTCCAGCAGTCCGTCGTTGTTGTAATCGAAGAGCGCGACGCCCCCGCCCATGGTCTCGATCAGATATTTTTGCGGCGTGGGCGAATTCACGTGGTTGAAATCCAGGCCGCGGGGATGCTTCACGTCAAATACTGCAGCAGGATTGGGCAACATCAAGCCCATAGCGGCAAGCGATTCCAGGAAATCGCGTCGTGAGATAGGGCGCCTCATGCGATCGTTTTTGGGCTCCGGTGGGACAAAGGCAAGGTTAGCAGAAGTCGCCTGAGGGCGCATCGCGTGCGCAAGGCTCGTGCCTGCGGCTTCGACCGCCGTGGTCATGGCGCTCAACTTTTCCGTGAACTCGAACGGGAGGGATTCCGATTGTCAGAACCGAGTGCACGAACTCTTCGCTCGGGGACGAGTGCTGGAAGCGAGCGAAGCGGAAGGCGGATGCCGGGGGGAGGCAGTCCACCTTCGCTCCACTGACGCGCTAGAACAGGAACTTCAGTCCGAACTGAATCAACCGCGGGTTGTTTAGCTGGCTGCTCACGATGCCGAAACTGCCGCTGCCCAGAGAAGTGCCTGGAGGCCCGAACTGGACGCGATTGAAAGCGTTGAAGAACTCTGCCCGGAACTGCAAGCCAAGCCTCTCTTCCGGGCCGAAGTTCGTCGTTTTGAATAGCGCGATATCCCAGTTGTTGATACCTGCCTCACGAAGCGAGGCATCGACGCGCGACTCGTCACCGAATCCCCAGTCAGCGGGAGGTGTAAAGCAACTCGCGTTGAACCAAACGATATTGTTCGTGGTCCCCGGCGCGATTGTGTGCGCCGCGTTCTTGTCACATCCCGGCGTAACATTCGGACGAAGTTGGAAATTTTGCGAGAAGCCCGCTTGCGAAATCTGGTTGGACCCACCGAAAGAGATCGGCAGAGGGAAGCCTTTTTGAAACGACGTGACGCCATCAACTCCCCAGCCAGAAATGACCTTTTCCATCGGACCGGAGGCGTCGGACATGTACCTCTGACCGTGACCGAACGGCAGGTCATAGACGTAGCTGATCACCAGACGCTGCGACACATCCTGCGAAGAAAGCGACCTCTCGCCCTTGAGATTGTTCCAATCCTGAGGGGAGCCGACGCCAGTCTCAAGCCAAGTGGTGAGTGTATCGGTATTGCTCATGAGCTTCGCGTTGGTGTAGGCAGCCAGAAGCGAGCCACCGTCCTTGAACCGCTTTGTGGCTGTTAATTGGAAGGAGTTGTAGTTGCTGCCGCAGCAACCATCCCCGACCAGGGACAAGCCGGTGTACTCCGGATAGGGGCGGTCCAACTGACCTGCGGGAATCGTAGCATTCGTTGTCGGATTCAGCCCGCTCACAGTTGTAATGCCCGTGAATGGGTTTGGAACTGGCGTAGTAATTGTGACCGGCTCGCCTGCATTCTCCTGGGCTTGGGCTTGGGCGTAAAACGAGTCCGGAATATTGTTAATTGACACGTTATTGGAGCTCGACAGATGCACGCCTCGGGACCCAGCGTAAGCAGCATCAACGAAGATGCCAAAGGGCAGTTGCCTCTGGATGTCCAAGTTGAACTGCTGCACATACCCGGGCGAATAGGCTCGGTAGGGAGCTTCAAAGGGGTTTCCACCAGCATCAAACTGCGAAACATTGCCCTGTCTGGTGAGCGGCACGTTGAGACTCGGACCGAACGGCCCATTGGTCGGGCAAGTCAGCGTTCCTGAAGGCGACTCCGGGCTAGCGACGCCCGGCGTGAGCGCGCAGTTCGTCGCCGTTAGCGTGCTATTCGGACTCAGCCCGCTATTTGTGGTTGCGACCCAAAGAGTCGAGGACGTGTTGATCGGGTCATTGCTGGGATTCAGGTTGAAGAGCACCCAGTTCGGGATGAAGAATATGCCGTAACCCGCTCGGATGACGGTCTTCTGGTCCCAGCTATACGCAATTCCTACGCGCGGCATAAATTCCTTCTTGTAAAGGGGCACAGCCGTCCGCCCGGGGTTAATACCAGTGCCGACGAAGAACACATCGCCAGGGCACGGGCTGCCGGGAACCCCAAACCCCGTCGCGGGATTCTGTTGACAGCCGGTGACCGTCCGGTTCGACGCGGACGGATCCAAATACGTGGAAAGGTCATGACGCACCGACCAGTTTCCCGGCAGATCGTAACGCACACCGTAGTTGATCGTCAGTTTCTGCGTAACCCTCCAAGTATCTCCAAAGTAAAAGCCCCGATACGTCTCCTTCTGCGCCACCAGGGCCGGGATTTGCGCTTCACCGTAGTTGTGGTTGAAGACGCTCGATTGGTTCAGGCCGTATCCCAGCAAAAAGTCGGCGAAGGAAATACCGGTGTTCGGCGTTGGAGCGACCGCATTGTCTGCCGTCCAGCTGCCGTTAAAGGCGAAAGCGCCGCTGGCGATGTTCGTTTGCGCATAGTTGTCGTAAGTCTCTGTCAGCTGACCGCCAAACACCCAGGTGTGACGCCCCTTGATCCAAGTCAGGTTGGGCGAGACGTTCACCTGCGTGTCGTGATCCGCGATGAAGCTTTGGCCCTGCGAGCAGGTGACCGACGGGTCCTGCGGAGTAAAGCAGGGCGTGAACGGCGACCTGGCAGCGGAGGGAATCTCTGCGTTATAAGCTGCAGGCCAGCCGAACTGAGTCAGATCGAAGCTCGAGTTGGACGGCGTGCGGGCGTAGTGGAACCGGCTGCCGCTGGCATTGATGTTCAGAATCAGGTCCGGGCGGATCGTGTAACTATAGTCTATGGCAAGAGCGTTGGTCTGATACGTTTCCGCGCACTTGTCAGCGCACAATCCGGTACCGAAGGGATCGAGTGGCAGATCCAGCAGATTGAAGAAGTTGTAACGGGCAAAAATATGCTGCGTCGAAGACAGGTTCTGGTCCACACGGCCCACATATTGATTCGCATTTCCGCCCGAGGCGCCGGCCGCCGTGAAATTGTTCACCTCATTGGCGTTCGTCGGCAAGGCAATGAACTTCAGCTCTTCGAGCGCAGCCGGATTAATTACCGGAATCGTATTATTGACGAACTGCGTCCGACCGCAATTTGCAGCCGTGTTGCCGCCAGGCGCAAGGCAAGCTGCGCTGACGCTGAGCGGATCAAAAATGGGAACGTCCGTCGGGAACACGCCGGCTCGCTCTCCCACGGTCGGCACCGTCGTAGTAAATACCGTGGATGCACGCTGGCGGTATCCGTCATAGGCGAAGAAAAAGAAGGTATGGTCTTTAATTACAGGGCCGCCGACCGTGCCGCCGAACTGGTTCTGCACGTAAGGGGGATTCGAGCTGACGAAATACGGCGTCGAGTTGAGTACTTTATTGCGCAAGTACTCATACGCTTCGCCGTGAAACTGGTTCGTGCCGCCCTTGGTGCTGAGGTTTACGATGCCGCCGGCGAACTTGCCCCATTCCGGCCCGAGGTTGTTGTACTGTACCTTAAATTCCGAGATGGCGTCCTGGTCGGGAATCAGAACCGGCAGGTTGATATAGCCGATGTTCACTGGCTGGCCGTCAATGTACTCGGCGCTTTCATTACCGAACGATCCCCCCACCTGGTAATTGCCCCAGCTGAATGGATTCGGACCAACCTGCGAGCCACCGGTCGCACTACCCGAGCCACTGCCTCCCGCGATGGCAGCGGGAGAAAGCGTAATTAGGGAGAAAACGTTGCGGCCATTGAGAGGAATTTCGTTGGTCTTGCGTTCGTCAACCACCTGTCCTAGCGAAGTGTCGGTGGGCTGCAGAAGCGGAGTTTCCGCAGTGACCTCGACCGTCTGGTTAACAGCGCCGACCTCCAAGGCTATGTCAATGCGGATATTCTGTTGCACCTGCACGAATACAGATTCGCGCTTGTAGTGCTTGAAGCCGGCTTTCTCGACGTCAAGGCGATAGTCGCCGGGATTCAGGTTGACGAAGGAATACAGGCCGTCCCCGCCTGTAGTGTAGGTCTGCTTGGCGGAGGTGGCCGTGCTGGTCAGCGTAACCTGTGCGTCGGGAACAGCGGAGCCGGAGGCGTCCGCGACAGATCCCGAAACGGAGCCGAAGGTGGACTGCGCGGATAGCGGCGAGCCCAGCAGCATGGCGGAAAGGCAAAGGCAGATAGCTACGGCGAGAACGAACGGAAAGCGATTCGCAGACTTATTCATAAATCATTCTCCTCCCCCAAGAGAAGCGCGTTAGGCCCACCCAGCCTACGCCACAAAGTTGGTGGCACCGCTACGTGCTACAACGGGAAATCCGGCTAGAGATCGCCCCACGATGTCCAACAGAGTTGCGCACACCAAGACACACCCATACGGCTGCTAGAGCCACCCTGAACAAAAAGCTCTTTAGATACAACCCATCGATTTTTTCGATACCACCCAGCTGCGCAGCATTTAGCTTCAAGTGCCCATATCTTGTCAAGCTAAAAATAACGATTTTCTAGAGACATTTCGTTAAAACAAGCAAATCAGCCATGACGCGCGTTACTTTTCGCAGTATATTATGCTGCGGGGCAGACGTGCCCTTCATCCCTGCGCGAAGTTCCAGATGATTGAACGCGCGCACTACTCGGATTATTTTTTCTGCTGAAAATCTTTAAAGAGACAGCCCCATGGAAAGCCGCAGCAAGAATCAGGGCCGCCACAAGGTTCGCGTGGTCACGCTGAAGTCGGTAGCCGAGCATGTAGGACTAACGCCCGGTACTGTTTCAGCAGTATTGAATAATTCCGCGGCCGCCCGCTCCGTGCCCGAACGCACCAAGAAGCGCGTGCAGGCGGCTGCGCGCGAACTGAATTACCGCCCGAACTATTTGGCGCGCTCTTTGCGTGTGCAGCGCACCTACACCATTGGAGTGATCACGCGGGATTTGAGCGACGCCTATGCCGCGATGCTGATCAGCGGCATAGAACGCTATCTTCGCCAGCACAGCTTTTTCTTTCTCACGGTTGCTCATCACAATGACAAGAAATTGCTGGACAGCTATTCGCATATTCTTTTGCAGCGGGGAGTCGAGGGCCTGATTTCGGTCGACACCTTGCTCGGTGAATCCATGTCGTTGCCCACGATCGCCATCGCGGGTCATCGCCCGGTGGAAGGCGTAACCAATATTCTGCTGGATCATCGCCGCGCGGCGCAGCTGGCGCTGCAACACTTGTTTCAACTCGGCCACCGCGAAATTGCTTTCATGAAGGGGCCGCGTTACAGTGCGGACTCGACCGATCGCTGGAACGCGATCGTGCACGTCGCGCAAGAACTCGACATCGCCGTGCGCCCCGAGCTCACCATTCACTTGGAGGGCGACCTGTCCACGCCGGAAGTCGCCTATCCTGCGACCAAGGCGTTTCTGCGCGACCGAAAAATGCCGTTCAGCGCCCTATTCGCCTTTAACGACAATTCCGCATTGGGCGCGATCAGCGCTTTTCAGGAAGCCGGGATGCACGTTCCGAACGATATTTCGGTCGTGGGATTTGACGACATCAAGATGGCTCCCTACAGCAATCCGCCGCTGACGACGGTGCGGCAGCCTCTGCTGAAGATGGGCGAGATCGCCGCGCGGTCGGTGCTGAACCAAATCAAGAACAGCGAGGACTTCGTTCCCGAAATATTGATTGAGCCTGAATTTGTGGTGCGCAAATCGACAGGGAAAGCGTCGCTGCAATTGTCATCGTACAACAAAGAATTGCAGAGCGCCGACTAGCGAGCCATGCCAATGCAAACGGAATAACGGGAGAGCCCCGATTCGATGCCCATAACCAATTCGAATGTTTCCCCTGCCGGGACGACCGCCGCGCCCGCTTCTACCGATGGCGCGGCCATGGCCATGGTCACCACCCTTTTCTTCATGTGGGGTTTTCTCACCTGTCTCAACGATATTTTGATCCCTCACTTGAAGTCCATCTTCGATTTGAGCTATGCGAAAGCGATGCTCATCCAGTTCAGCTTTTTCGGTGCCTACTTCGTCTTTGCATTGCCGTCCGGGAAATTGATCGAGTGGATCGGTTACAAGAAAGCGATGGTGGGCGGCCTGTTCACGATGGGCGTGGGAGCGCTGCTGTTTGTGCCGGCAGCAAGCGCGCCTTCCTTTCCGCTGTTTCTCACCGCGCTCATTATTCTTGCAGCAGGCATCACGATATTGCAGGTTTCCGCCAATCCATACGTGGCTGTCCTCGGGCCGGAGAAAACCGCATCGAGCCGTTTGAATTTGACGCAGGCGTTCAACTCGCTCGGCACGACCGTAGCGCCGTGGTTTGGCAGCCTGCTGATTCTGAGCGGAGCGCCCGTCGCGGTGGATGTGATTCGTAGAATGTCCAGCGATCAACTGCAAGCCTATCGTCTCGAGCAGGCTTCTTCGGTGAAGCTGCCTTATCTGGGTCTGGCGATCGCGCTGTTTGTACTCGGCTCGGTCATTGCATTCTTTAAACTGCCGGTCATCGCCTCGGTCGAACCGCACGGAAAAGTTCACGACTCGGTCTGGAAATATCCACGTCTGGTGATGGGCGCGATCGGAATTTTCGTTTATGTGGGCGCGGAAGTGGCGATTGGCAGCATGCTGGTCAACTACATGAGCCAACCAAACATTGGGAACATTTCGATCCAGCTCGCCGCGAAATTCGTTTCCCTTTATTGGGGCGGTGCGATGCTTGGGCGGTTTATCGGCTCGGCCGTACTGCAGAAAGTGCGCACCGGAACCGTGCTGGGCTTTTCCGCGCTAACGGCATTTTTGCTGGTCGCCATTTCGATGCTGAGTTTCGGCCATGTGGCGATGTGGAGCATCTTGCTGGTTGGATTCTTCAATTCGACGATGTTCCCCAGCATTTTCACTCTCTCGATCGAGGGCCTCGGCCCGCTGACAGGCAAAGGCTCTGCCGTGTTGATCTGCGCCATCGTGGGCGGCGCGATCATTCCGGAGCTGCAGGGCGTGCTCGCGGACCACATCGGCGTTCATCATGCGTTTATCCTGCCCGCGCTGTGCTACCTATATATCGCCTCGTTCGCGTTCAAGAGTAATAAGCCGCACAGCATAGCCCCCGCGCATTCTTGACCGGAATCCGCGCCGGGGAGAGGGACTTTCGTCCGGCTGCGATGCATTTCCGCCGGAATTCCCATTTCCTTGCTTCGCAATTCGTGTACATTGCTTGCCGTCGCGCGGCATTCGAATTGCCTCGCAGTTCGCCGCCGCGCGTTCGATCGCTTCGAGCTGCAGGTTCGCGAAGCAGGGAGCAAGCTACACGGCCATGACCTCAGAGTCGTTCTCGATCGGGATTGATTTCGGAGGCACGAATCTGCGGCTTGCGGCATACACTCCCGCGGCTGGATTTCTGGAAACGATCCAAATGCCCACGCGGCTGCAGGCTGGACGAGATGCCGTGGTCGCCGACATGTGCGCGGGAATTCGCAAACTTCTGGATCGCTACTCCGCGAAGATCTCGCTACAAGGCATCGCCATCGGCTCGCCGGGACCGATCGAATTGCCCGAAGGTCGGCTGCGAAATTTGCCCAATCTTCCCGGCTTCGACGGATTGGAATTGCGCGCGGCCGTCGAGAAAAGCGTGGGCGTGCCGGTCGTAGTGGAAAATGACGCGAACGTCGCGGCTCTGGCGGAGTGCGTCGCGGGCAAGGGCAAAACGCTCGGCATCGATTCCTTGTGCTTTTTGACGCTGGGCACAGGAGTCGGCGGCGGCATCATTTTTCACGGGCACATTTGGGACGGCCTGAACGGAATGGCGGGCGAAGTGGGCCACATTAATATATGGCCGGACGGGGTGGCGTGCGGGTGCGGCGCGCGCGGCTGTTTGGAGCCACTCGCCTCGGCCACCGGAGTACGACGCAGGGCTAAGGAAATGATTGCAGGGGGAAAATCACCGGCATTGGCAGAGCTCGGAAAAAGCAATCCGGAATTCACGCCGCGCGATGTGGCAGGCCTTGCCAGCACGGGTGACCGCGACGCACAGAAAATTTTTGACGAAGTGGGACTTGCGCTGGGCAGGGGGCTTGCGGCTCTGGTCAACACGCTGAACCTGCCGCTCTATGTTGTGGGCGGGGGCTTATCCAGTTCGTGGAATTTATTTTCGCCGGCGCTCTTCGAGGAACTGCGCTATCGCAGCTACGTTTTCCGCATGACGGACCCCGACAAGTCCGACGCCGCGCGCGGGACCAAGGCCAAAACCTACGTCACGCTCACGGAATTGGGGCCTGAGGCAGGACTCCTGGGCGCGTGCCTACTGCCGTTCACGGTTTCTCCGAATGGCGCATAACCTGGGCAATCCATTCATTGCGGCCCGCGTGCCGCGCGCCGGGAACGCCTGCTGCCAGGAAACTCTATGAAACTGAACTCGTACCTACTGAAGGCCAGCATCGTCGGAGCGTTGGGCGGGTTGTTGTTTGGGTTCGACACGGCCGTCATTTCCGGAACACTGAACTCGCTTCGCCAAGTCTTCGAACTCGCGCCGCGCGCTGAGGGGTTTACCGTCGCGATTGCTTTATGGGGAACGGTTGTTGGTGCACTCAGTGCCGGCGTCGTCGGTCAACGACTGGGAGGGCGCAACGCTCTTCGAATTATGGCGGTGCTCTATATCGTTTCATCGCTCGGTTGCGCGTTCGCATGGAGTTGGTCCGCTCTGCTCGGATTCCGGTTCATTGGAGGTCTCGGTATAGGCGGTTCCTCCGTGCTGGCTCCGGTGTACATCGCGGAGCTAGCGCCCGCCAGCCTGCGGGGACGACTGGTGGGAATGTTTCAGATCAACGTAGTCCTGGGAATTCTGCTGGCATACTTTTCGAACTATTGCATCGCGAGGCTTGGAATGGGCGCGCTCGAATGGCGCTGGCAATTGGGCGTCGCTGCGGCACCAGCGCTTTTATTTCTCGTGATGCTGTTCGGAATTCCGCAAAGTCCTCGCTGGCTAGCCACGCAGCATCGCATTGAAGACGCGCGCAACGTGCTGAGGCTATTGCGCTCGTCGAACGACGAAACGGAGCTTAAGGAAATTGTGGACTCGATTCACCTGGAGAAATCCCAAGGCTCCGAACCGCTATTCCAGCGCAAATTTCGTTATCCCATCTTTGTGGCAATCACTACGGGAATGTTCAACCAGCTGGCGGGAATCAACGCGATCCTTTATTACTTGCCGTCCATTTTCATGGCCGCAGGATTCAGCAAATTGTCCGGCGACTTACAGGCTGTGGCCATCGGCGCCATGAATCTATGTGCCACGCTGCTGGCCATGACGTTGATCGACAAGCTCGGGCGCAAGACCTTACTGCTGATCGGTTCGGCGGGAACGGCTCTTTGCCTGGGGGGCGTGGCTGAGATTTTTTTCACGCAACGAAATCAAGACTGGCTGGTCTGGATCCTGGTGGGCTATATTTTCTTTTTCGCGCCCCTGGGCGCGGTCATTTGGGTTTATGTCGGTGAGATTTTTCCCAATACGGTGCGCTCCAAGGGTCAGGGCCTGGGAAGCTCTTCGCACTGGATCATGAACGCCATCATTTCCGCGCTGTTCCCGGTCGTTGCGAAAGCGTCGGGCGCTTATCCCTTCCTATTTTTTGCAGCGATGATGGTGCTGCAATTTTTCATCGTCATGTTCTTCTATCCGGAGACCAAGGGTTTCACGCTCGAGGAAATGCAACACCGTCTCGGAATCGATTAGCGGAACGAAGGCGCGCTTTCCCGCGAAGTCGTTGCCACTGCGTGCGCCAAGCAAGGCGGGCCGGACAGCCTGCGCCCATCCGTTTACAGTCAATCCATGGTTGTCGATTGGAATGGTCTGCGGCCACAGCGGTGCTAGGTCGCGGCTTCTGCCAGCGGAAGCCAGACCTGAAAGCGAGTTTCGCCTGGCTTCGAGCTGACCTGAATATTGCCCTTATGTTTTTTCACGATTCGCTGCACCGTGTCCAGGCCCAGCCCGGTGCCTTGCCCCACACCCTTGGTGGTGAAGAATGGCTCGAACATATGCGCCTGCACTTGGGGCGAAATTCCCGGGCCATTGTCGGTAATCTCCACGACGACGCAATTGTCGTCGCGAAACGTGCGCACCTTGAGCTTACCCTCGCCGCCCATGGCGTCAATCGCGTTATCGATGATGTTGGTCCAAACCTGATTCAGCTCGCTGCCAAACGAATTCACGAGCAGCGGAATTTTTTGGTAATCGCGCTCGGCCACAACTCCGTGCTTGAGCTTGTGATTCAAAATCGTGAGCGTCGTTTCCAGACTTTTCACGATGTCCACGTTCTGCAGCGGGGTCTGGTCCATGTATGTGTATTCTTTGATGGCGCGGACCAGGTCGGAAATGCGCGATGTGCCGCTCTCGATTTCGTTCAGCAGAGTCGCGACTTCGACAGACGCAGCGATCCGCACCAGAGCGGCCCGTGCTGAGTCCGCATCCAGAATCGCAAACAGGGATTCCAGTGCTTCCGGTTTGACGTTCCGGCGCGCCAGGTCCGCGGCCATTTGCCACAGGTCGTTCTGGCCGTGACTGCGCAACAGCGAATCGATCTGCTCTTCCAGATCGCTCATGGCCAGAGGATCGGGCGGAACAACGTCGCTCTGCACGAAGGCGGTCTCCAGCTTTTCGATTTCTGCTTTTTGCGCCGTCGTGAGATCGCGGCTGCCCAGCTCGTGGCTGGCGTCGCGAATTTTCTTCAGGACATCGCGCAACTGGCTGGCGGCGCGTTTCGCGGCAGAGGCGGGATTATTGAGTTCATGCGCGAGGCCCGCGGAAAGTTTTCCCAAAGAAGCCAGGCGGTCGCGCTGCTGTTCACGCCGTGTGGTTTCGCGGATCCGATCCGACATCATGCCCACCAGCCGCTGGGTCAGCTCCGGCATTTTGTGGACAAGTTCGGGAAAGTGCGACGCCGGAAAGCGCATGACACGGGAATCAGTGATGGCTTTGCCGCTCACTGTAAACTGCTTCATTCGGGAGAAAGGGAGCACTCCGGTCACGTCACCGGACTTGATCGGAATTACGACGGTTTCGCCGCCCAATTCTCCGCGCACTTGGAACTGTCCCTCCAGAAAAACAAACATGGCATCGGCGGGATCATCCTGACGGAATGCCGTGTCGCCCGCCTTGAGATTCAGTTCCGTTGCCTGGCTGATGAACCAGGCGATCTGGTCATCTGGCAAATCCGCAAACGCCGGCACTTTCAGCAATTCAGATTTTTCGACCATTTAGACCTTGCTCAAATATTGATGGATGAATTGCACGGCAACCGATCCTTCGCCGACGCCGGAAGCCACTCTCTTCACCGAGCCGTGGCGCACATCGCCGACGGCAAAAAGGCCGGGAATATTTGTTTCCAGCAAGAAAGGATCCCGATCCAGGCTCCAGCCCTTGGGGCGGTCGCCGTCGCGAATCAAGTCGGGACCCGTCAAAATGAATCCGTGTTCATCCCGTTCGACCAGATCGGCGAGCCAATCCGTTCGCGGTTGCGCGCCGATGAAAATGAACATCGCGCTCGCCGGAACCCGGTCAATCTGGCTCGTGTCCGAACAGAGAAATGAAATTTCTTCCAGATGAGTTTCGCCGTGCACTTCGGCAACGCTGGCGTTGGCCCACAACTGCACGTTGGGCCGCTCCTTGATTTGGTCGATCAGGTATTGCGACATGGTGCTGGAAAGAGATTTGCCGCGCACGACAATCACGACGCGTTCCGCGTACTTGGCGAAGTTCATCGCTGCTTGCCCCGCTGAGTTCGCGCCGCCGATCACGTAAACGATTTCGCCCTTGCAGGACAAGGCTTCGGTCGAGCCGCCGCCGTAATAGACGCCCGCGCCTTGCAGGCGATCGATCCCGGGAGCTTCCAGCCGCCGCCACTGGACGCCGGTGGCGATCATCAGCGCATGGCAGGAAATTTCGTTGCCATCGGCTGTTTTAATCATGCGATACGGGCCTTCGACGCGTATGCCGAGCGCTTCCTGCGGCGCGAGAATTTCCACGCCAAACCGTTGCGCTTGCACCACGGCGCGACGCGCCAGATCGCCACCACTGAGCCCCATCGGAAATCCCAGATAATTTTCGATGCGCGAACTCATGCCCGCCTGCCCGCCCGGAGCTTCGCGTTCGATCATCACAGTGTGGAGACCTTCGGAGGCGCCGTAAACGGCGGCGGCCAGACCCGCGGGCCCTCCACCGACAATAGCCAAATCATAAAAATTCGTTTGCGCGCGAGTTTGTAGTCCCACTTTTTGCGCAACTTGCCCCGGAACACTATCGAGAAGCTTCGAGCCATCGGGGAATAGCACGATCGGGAGACTGGAGGTTTCCGGGCCCAGAACTTCCAGCAGCCGCTTGGTTTCCGGATCGCTTGCGGAAAGTTCGACATCGATCCACTGATAGGGCACCCGATTGCGCGCCAGAAAATCCCGCAGCTCATACGATTTGGGGGACCAGCGCGTGCCCAGCACCCGGATGCCTTCGAATTTTGGCCGGTACGAAGCGCGCCAATCGTCAAGCAAATCGTCCAATTGCGGGTAGAGGTGCTCGCTGGGAGGATCCCATGGCTTCAAGAAGAAGTAATTGATGCTGGCTTCGTTGATGGCGCCGATCGCCGCGTTCGTGTCGGCGTATGCGGTCAGCAGCGCCCGCTTGGCTTCCGGGAAAATGTGCATTGCCTCCTGCAGAAATGCCACGCCGTCCATGTGCGGCATGCGTTGGTCGGCGAGGAGCAAGGCCACACTGTCATTGCGCAGTTTCAGCTGCTTCAGTAGCGCGAGCGCCGCCTCGGGAGAATCGCTGCCAATCACGCGGAACTCAGCACCGTATTTGGTGCGCAGGTCGCGCTCGATCGCGCGCAGCACATCCGGGTCGTCGTCAACACTCAGCAAAATTGGTTTCGCCATGTTCGGTCCCACTTTGGATGACTCAATAATGTTGGATCATTCGGCCATTCGAAATTGCAGGACGCCAGCAATCGCTTTTTCACGGCACGGAGGTTCGGCGCGCACCATTTCCGATCAGCGAACGGCGAGCCGGCCTACCGGATCTAGCAGCTGGGCGCAAGCCAGCATCCAATATACCCGACACCCGGCTCCCCAGCCGACAGGCTTTTTGCCGGCGCGGGCAAGCCGGATGATGTCCGTTGTCGTAGCCAGGAGGAAATTCAGACCCGCAGTTGCGCTATAATTACGCGCTGGCGGCGCGCGGGGGGGCTCCAGACTACCATCGCGAGCCGGGTACGAGTAGAATCGGATTGCCATTGATGGGCAACCCGTCCACTTAAACAACACTTAACAATTCGTCCGCAATACGAGTAGCGTGTCAACAACTCTGCAGGAAAGGATAAGACTGTGAAAAAGAGAATGATCATCTGTGCACTTTGTTTAGCGATCGCTTCTCCCTTGTTCGCTCAGAAGAAGGAAGAAGAACGTCTATCGAATTCGGCCACGGTTTTCCGCGCGATTCTCGCTGGCCCCTTGCCCACCAATATCCTCGACCAGGCCAGCTGTGTTGTGATATTTCCCAGCGTCAAAAAAGTAGCCATCGGAATCGGCGGCAGTTACGGCAGAGGCGCGCTGGTTTGCCGTCAGGGCGCGGACATGAATGGTCCCTGGGGCGCGCCGGCGATGTACAAGCTCGATCAAGCCAGCATCGGTGTGCAGCTTGGCTCTACGGCGACTGACTTTGTGCTGGTCGTCATGAACCACACCGGCGCAGAGCAAATCCTGAACGGGAAAACAAAGCTGGGAGCGAATGCCGCAGCCGCCGCCGGTCCCACGGGCGCGCAAGCGACGGGCTACAATGCCGCCGCGATGCACGTGGACGTTCTGACCTATTCGCGAAGCAGTGGACTTTTCGCCGGAGTCTCCCTCGAAGGAGCATCGATGGACAGCGACGATGACGCCAACAAAGCACTTTACGGCAAACCACTCAGTGCCAAGGACATCATCGAAGGCGGCCAAGCCGCACCGCCGGCCGCCAAGTCTTTGGATGACGTGCTCACCAACACTTCACCAACACGCAAGTAGCTTCAATAAACTGCTGGATGAAAAAACGGCCCCGAGTCATCGCGCCTGAGGCGCATGGACGGGTGTCGAATAGCGATCGGGCTCTCGACCTCGCGGGGTCGGGAGCCTCGATCTAAGCACGAACAGCGGATCTCAATCGGGGAGACGAATCGCCACGCGAACGGATTCTCCCCCGCCCCCGCTCCTGCCGAGATTTCCATCTTCGCTGGCGTGAGCCTCCTGATAGTGAGACTATTAGCGCGTACCCGCAAATGATCGAGGGCCCGTTTCGCTTTCAAGCAAGCCCGACTGTTTGTCAGCGATGACAATTGCGTTCTGGGCTGCTACTGCCGTCTCGTCGTCTGCCTGAGTTGGCGACGCGACTGGGAGGAGATTCTCGTCCGCGGTGAAATGAGAGCGGATTTACCGCAGTTCGCACCTGCGCGTTTTTTTCCGTGTAACTGTGATTCAAAAGTGGCATGCGTCTTGCTTCAGAACAGACTGCTCCAGAGCTGACGCCTTCAATCGATAAGGAAGCTATGACCTCTACCAGTGCGCTGCCCACCATTGGTTCGCGGAACAATCCGTCCGTCGAGAATCGCTTCAACTGGCGGATCGCACCTGTCCTGATCTTGTTTCACGTGGGTGCGCTCGGCGCGCTCCTGTTCTTCAGTTGGACGGGGCTGTTCGTCGCGCTCTTCCTCTACTGGGCCACCGGGGGCCTGGGCCTGGGCATTTGCTATCACCGGCTGCTCACCCATCGCTCCTTCGCGACGCCCAAGTGGTTTGAGTACTTTCTTACCATTTGCGGCGTGGCGGCTTTGGAAGGAGGCCCTCTGCTGTGGGTCGCCATCCATCGTAAGCACCATCAATACGCGGACAAGGAAGGGGATCCGCATTCTCCGCGCGACGGCAAGTGGTGGGCTCATGCGGGTTGGGTCCTGACGGGCAATGCCTTGCGCCAAGACGTTCAAGCGCTCAAACGCTACGTCCCCGATCTGGCCGAGGACAAATTTCATGTCTGGCTGACGAAGTACCATCTTCTGCCGATGGCTATCCTCGCAGGGGTGCTCTTCGCTATCGGTGGCTTTCGCTTGGTGCTGTGGGGCATTTTCTTGCGTACTGTTGTGGGACTTCATGCCACCTGGATCGTCAACTCCGCCGCGCATATTTGGGGATCGCGCCGCTTCCCGACTCGCGATACCTCAACCAATAATTGGTGGGTGGCGCTGGTAAGTTTCGGAGATGGGTGGCATAACAACCATCATGCCTATCCCGTTTCGGCCCGGCACGGCCTGCGTTGGTATGAAATTGATTTCAATTGGTACGCCATTTGGATTCTCAAGCAGTTCGGACTTGTGTCCCACATCCATCGGGCCGAATGGTCCGGCGCGAAATTAACGCTCCGCGAGCGGAATGCTACCGCCGGCCATTGAGCCGTTGTTCGTAGGCGGCCCATTTCGTGGTTGTTCTTCACTTTCACGGCCTTTCAACTCGGCCAGCGGTGAGTACTTTTACTCGAATTCCAGCATCACAATTTCCGGGTTCGATCCCAGCCGCAGCGGTGGTCCCCAGGTTCCCGCTCCGCTCGAAGTGAAAACCTGCATCTTCCCGATTCGGCTTAAGCCATACACAAACTGCCGGTAAATCCGGCGCGCCATCCAACTCCAAGGTACGAATTGCCCCAGGTGCGTATGCCCGGACAGCTGCAGGGATACGCCGGCGGCTTCGGCGACCTCTGGATGGTCGGGCGCATGCGTTAACAGAATGCTCGCGCGATCGCGATCCAAGCGGATGCCACGCAGCACCGACGCAAGGTGCTCACCGTGGGTCGCGCTTCGATAGGGCACGCCCGCGATCTGCAAACCATCTGCTTCGACCTTTTCATCGCTGAGCACGCGGACTCCCGCCGCCGTAATCGCGTCCAGATATTTGCTGTCGTCCCGAAATTGCTCATGATTTCCCGCGACGAAATACACACCGTGCGGCGCGACGAGCTTGCCCAATGGCTCGGCTGCTCGCCGTGCGTCGATGGCCGTTCCATCGTACAAATCTCCCGCAATGAAAATCGCATCCGGCTCTTCCTGCAAAATCTTCGCGACCATACGCCGCAAGAAATTGCCGTTTCGAACATGCCCCAGGTGCAGGTCGCTGATCAGCGCCGCTGTTCTGCCGCGCCATGATATCGGCAAGTTCGCGAGCCGCACCGTCTTGCGGGTGATGCGCGTCCAACTTGCGTTGATAACGCCGCAGAGTCCTGCCACTGC